>JADGQH010000081.1 GCA_017881985.1 Chloroflexota bacterium
CGGGCCGGCATCGAGCTCCATTTCGCCGAGATGAAGGGGCACGTCAAGGACCGGCTCCGGGGCTACGGGGTCTACCAGCGCCTGGGCGACACGTGCTTCCATCCGACCGTGGGGACGGCCGTCAAGGCGTACCTGGCCGGGCACGCCGTCGCGTGGCTCGACTGGGAGGACGCGGCCTCTTCCCCGGAGGCCGGCCCGGAGGACAAGGTGGCCAGCCCGGAGGACGACCCGGACCTCCCGGTGGCCGGCTCGACCTGACCGGCGGCTCCGGGCATCAGCCCCAGAGCGCGTCGACCGAGAGGTACCGCTCGCCGGTGTCGTACGAGAAGGTGAGGATTCGCGCGCCGTCGGCGACCTGCGGGAGGAGCTGTGCGACGGCCGCCAGCGACGCGCCGGACGAGACGCCGATGAGGAGCCCTTCCTCGCGGGCAGCGCGACGCGCGTAGGCCATCGCGTCCGCCGGGTCGACCTGCAGGATCCCGTCGAGGAGGTCGGTTCGCATCACGGCCGGGATGAACCCGGCGCCGATCCCCTGGATCGGGTGCGGGCTGTGAGTCCCGCCCGAGAGCACCGGCGAGAGGGTTGGCTCCACGGCGAACACGCGGAGCGTCGGCCAGAGCGGCTTCAGCACCTCGGCGACGCCGGTGATGTGACCACCGGTCCCGACGCCGGTGACGATGTAGTCCAGGCCCTCCGGGAAGTCGCGCAGGATCTCGGCCGCGGTCGTGCGCCGATGTGCTTCGACGTTTGCCGGGTTCTCGAACTGCATCGGGATCCAGGCGCCGGGGATCTCGGCCGCAAGCTCGATCGCGCGCGCGATCGAGCCTTTCATGCCGAGCTCGCGGGGCGTCAGCTCGAGCTCCGCGCCGTAGCCGGTCATCAGCTTGCGACGCTCGATCGACATCGACTCGGGCATGGTGAGGATCAGGCGGTAGCCCTTGACGGCGCACACCAGGGCGAGGCCGATCCCGGTGTTGCCCGATGTGGGCTCCACGACCACCGAGCCCGGACCGAGGATCCCGCGGGCCTCGGCGTCCTCGATCATGGAGAGCGCGATGCGGTCCTTGATGCTGCCGCCCGGGTTTGCCCGCTCGAGCTTCGCCCAGACCTCGACGCGGGGGTCGAAGAGGCGGTTGATCCGGAGGTGGGGTGTCTCACCGATCGTGGCGAGGATGGAATCGGCCTTCATCGAGCGGGTCTCCTTCAGATGACGAAGTCGGAGTCCTCGAATCCGTCGCGAACGCGACGGACGCGGACCTGGCTGGACTGGTAGACGACGGAATCGGGCGGCAGGCTCGCGGTCAGGAACACGTTGCCGCCGACCACGCTGTCGTGGCCGATGACCGTGTCGCCGCCGAGGACCGTCGCGTTGGCGTAGAGGACTGCGCGGTCCTCGATGGTCGGGTGGCGCTTCGTCCCGGCGGCGCTCTTCGCGACGGAGAGCGCGCCCAGCGTGACGCCCTGGTAGAGCTTGACGTCGTTGCCGATCACCGCCGTCTCGCCGATCACGATCCCGGTGCCGTGATCGATGCAGAACGAGCGGCCGATCATCGCCCCGGGGTGGATGTCGATCCCGGTCCGCGTGTGGGCCACCTCGGCCAGGAGCCGTGGGAGGATCGGGACGCCCAGCCCGCACAGCTCGTGGGCGATCCGATGGATGGCGATCGCGAGGAAGCCCGGGTAGGCCGCGATCACCTCGTCGAGGCTCTCGGCGGCGGGGTCGCCGTCGGCGATGGCCTGGGCATCCTGCTGGAGCCGGTCGTGGATGTCGGGCAGGGCGGCGGCGAATGCGTCCACGATCCGGCCGGCCTCGCCCGCCTCGGCGAGCGGCGCGACCAGCCGGCGAAGGTCGCGCACGGCCAGCGTGAGCCGAGCCTGCAGCTCGTCGGCCGTGCCGGCCGCGCCCTCGGAAAGCTGCCCGAAGAGGATCCCCAGCAGCTCGTCGACGAAGATCGCGACGTCGCGCTTGAGCGGGAATCCCCGGTCGCCCTCGCGTCGCTCCTCGGCGAGGATCGCAGCGAAGGCGTGGTCGCGATCGTGGGGCGGGCTCATGTCATCGACTCCGGGCGTTCGGCCGGCCTATCGATCGCGGTAGCTGATCGGCGGGCCGACGGTTGGGCCGACGAGCCGATCGGCTCGCCGGAAGAGGCGCGCGAACTGGGTCGGCACCCACCAGCGCAGGACGTAGAGGCGGCAGCCGACGCAGATCCCGGTGGCGGCGAGGACGACCTGCAGGGTCGCCACGGCTCCCACCAGGAGCCAGCCGAGCAGCGTCGCGCCGGCCACGAAGGCGAGCGCGCCGAGCCCGATGCAGGTGGCCCCCAGGGCCTGGGCGAACCGCGGCGGATACTCGTGCTCGAGCGCCGCCGGGCCGAGGCGGAGCGTTCGCCGGATCACCGGCCACAGGCGGCCGGGCACGAAGAGCCGCGTGCCGAACGCGGCCGAGATGCCCAGGTTGAGGCCGACGAGCACGGCGAGCCAGGGCACGGAGAGCACGACCGCGAGGACCAGGACGACCGCCGAGACGCCGGCGCCGAAGCGCTGGCCGCGGGGATCGACCTGGCGGGCGGGTGGGGTGAGGACGCTGGACACGAGACGGGAACCTCCGGGGGACGCGGGCCGGTGAGCGGCGGCACGAAGCGCCGCTCGTGAGTCGCGAGGAGTCGCGAGCCCCGGTGTCGGGTGCCGGTCGATCAGCAGCCGACCGCTCGCGCACCCTGCACCGGCACTCGCCGGCGACAGGAGCAGCGGGGTCCGATCTGCGATTCGGGCTGGTTCACGGCGGGAGCATACCCGGCCTGTCGCGAGCGTGCCATGGCGTGTCCCGAGGCCGGCAACGCCGCGGGTCGCGACGTGCGCGTTGGACCCTGTGCCGGCTCGGCCATCAGGAACGGGGCGCGGCGAGGGTCGCTCTCTTGCTCCACCACGTTGCGAGTCGCGACAGCGCACCAGAAAGCTCCTTCGCACGAGCGCGGGCGCCGCACCGGGTACATTGGCGAGGAATGGACCAGCAGATAGCGCGGGCTGATCGCTCCCGGGATGGGTCGCTGTCGCCTGCCAACGCGAGAAGGGGACCAGCACTCTCCGTTGATCGTCTGACGAAGCGATTCGGCGATCGCGTCGCCTTCGAGGACGTCTCCTTCGAGGTGGGACGCGGCGAGGTGTTCGGGTTCCTCGGCCCGAATGGCGCCGGGAAGACCACCATGGTTCGAACGCTCGGCACGCTCATCGCGCCGACCTCCGGATCGGCGACGGTCGCGGGGTTCCCGCTCGCGCCGGAGAACGGCGTGGAGATCCGTCGCCGGATCGCGATCATGCCCGAGTCGCCGGGCCTGTACTTGCGCCTCAGCATCCTCGAGAACCTCGAGTGCTTCGCGGACCTGTACGAGGTATCGGACCCGTTGAGTCGCATCGACCGCGCCCTCCGGGCGGTCAACCTCGTTGCTCGGGCACAGGATGCCTGCGGCACGCTGTCGAAGGGTCTCCGCCAACGGGTCGCCCTGGCGCGCGCGTTGCTCGGCGATCCGGACGTGCTGTTCCTCGACGAGCCGACCGTCGGCCTCGATCCGGTCGCCGCTCACGAGGTCCACGAGCTCATCCTCGGGCTGCGCGAGCGCGGCGTTACGATCTTTCTCACCACGCATCGTCTCGAGGAGGCGGAGCGACTCTGCGATCGCGTCGCGATCCTGAACACGACCCTGCGCACGATCGGCCGGCCTGACGAGCTGCGTGATCAGCTCTTCAGCACCGCGCTCACCGTCAGGACGCTGGTCGCTCTGGCGGAGCCGGGCCGTGTCTTCACGGGGCTGCCCGCCGTCGGCGGCTGGCAGCAGGACGGTCCGGCCGTGTACAGCCTGACGGTCTCGGACTCGGTTGTTGCCGCACCTGCGGTGACGCGAGCCCTGGTGGCGGCGGGCGCTGACGTGCTGTCGATCGGAGAGAAGCAGCACTCGCTCGAGGACGTCTACCTCGAGCTGATCGACGACGACACGGTGGCGGCCCGGTCATGGGCGTGAGCGTCAGAAGCGTCCGGGCGATCATCCGCAAGGAGCTGCGCGAGTATCGGCACACCCGCTCGCTCATCGTGGCGATGGCGATCTTTCCCCTGATCTTCATCATCCAGCCGCTCGTTGCCGTCGTCGCCCTGGCCGCGTCGGCGTCGGAGTCGCTCCGCCATGAGCATGTCCTGCTGTACATGCTGGGCGTCCCGACCCTCGTGCCCGTCTTCATCGCCGCCTACGCGGTGGCGGGCGAGCGACAGCAGGGCACCCTCGAGCCGGCGCTCACGACGCCGATTCGTCGCGAGGAGTTCCTGCTGGGCAAGGCGCTGGCCGCCCTCGTCCCGTCCCTGGTTGTCGCGTACGCGGTCTACGCGGTCTTTCTTGCCCTGGTCGGGCTCTTCGCACAGCCGGGCATCGCGTCCGCGTTGATCCAGGGCCCGGACCTGCTTGCCCAGGTGCTCTTCACGCCGCTCCTGGCCTGCTGGTCGATCTGGGTCGGCATCGCCGTTTCCACCCGATCGAGCGACGTGAGAGTCGCGCAGCAGCTCGGCGTCCTGGCGAGCCTCCCGCCGGTCTTCGCTGTGGTCTTGATCGCGTTCAACGTGATCCCCGTGACGCCTGCCCTGGCCATCGGCTGCGCCGCGGCTCTGCTCATCCTCGACGCCCTCGGCTGGCGGCTCGCGTCGCGGCTGTTTGACCGCGAGCGGCTCATCACGGGAACCAGGTGAGGTGAGTCGCGGGTCATCGCGACGCGATGATCGCCGCCTACCACGGGTGTACGGCCCGGACGGCCGGATCACGTTCCGGTCCCGATGCGGGTGATTCGTGCCAGCCAGGCGTGGATGCGACCGTCCGGGAGGCGCGTGTCGAGCCACTCGGGGTCGACGGCCTCCACCTGCCACCCCTCGCTGAACGTCGCCCGGATCTCCCGACGCGAGATCCGCCGCGGGCCCCTCCCGAACGGGTTGCGGTCGCTCCAGCAGAGCAGGAAAGCCCGCCCGCCCGGTCGGAGCGCAGCCGCGAGGCTCGCGGCATACCGGGTGCGCTCGGCATCCTCGAACGTGTGGAAGAGCCCGACGTCGAGAACCGTGTCGAACGTCCGCTCCAGCGTGGCGAGATCGAGCGCGTCCGCGACGCGGAACTCGACGGGCAGGACGCGGTCCGCGGCCTTCACGACCGCGCGTTCGATCGCCGCGACCGCGAAGTCCACGCCCAGCACCGGGTGCCCGAGCTCGGCGAGATGGAGCGCGTTCTCGCCGGTCCCGCAACCCGCGTCGAGGACCGACCCTGTGACAAGGCCCGTCCCTGCGAGGCGGACGACCGCGCCCTGCGGCCGCCCGACGTCCCACGTGGGCGTTCCGCCGTCGCGGTACGCGTTGTCGAAGAACCCGACCATCGCCGCCTCCGCGGGAACGGTACCCGACCGGAGAATCGCCGTGCTCCCCCCGTTGGCATCAGCCGAGGCTGCGCGATCACTCGCGCCGCGAGAGGAAGTCGGCGACGGTCGCAAGCCGGATGCCGAGGCGATCGGCGGTGACCCGCATGCTGCCCGGCGGCGTACGACCTGGCAGGGACAGCATGGCGAGGCGGGAGCTCGGAAGCGCGTCCGCCTCCGCTCGCGTCAACCAGGTCACGTCGATCGCGCGCCCCCGGAGGCGCGCGCACTCGTCGACGACCTGGTCCCAGGTCAGGACATCGGGCCCCCCGACCGGCAGCAGCTCGTTGACCGTCCAGGGCGCCTCGAGCGCCGCAACGGCGATCGCCGCGACGTCGACCTCGCTGACGAACGCGCGCGGCGGGGCGCCCCGGACCAGGTGCACCGGCTCGCCGGCCTCAAGCGGGCCCAGGACGATCCGCGGCAGCCACGACTCCATGAACATGTCGGGCGCCAGGATCGTGAAGGCGAGCACGCTCCGCGAGAGGTGGAGCTCGGCCGCAGCCTTGGCTCGCAGGAACTCGATCGGGCTGTCGATGCGCGCGACGTCCGCCGACACGTGGATGAACCGCCGAGTCCCGGCCCGGACCGATGCGTCGACGAGCGCGCCCACGCCGAGGTCGTCGACGGCCGCCGATGTGTCCGACCCTGCAGGGCGGGCCGCGTTCGCCGTCACGATCACGGCGCCCGCACCATCGCAGGCGGCGACGAGCGAGGCCGGGTCCGTGAGGTCGCCGACGACCGGCTCCGCGCCCGAGGCCACCAGGTCGTCGACGTTCCTCCCGTGCCTCGCCAGGATCCGCACCCGCTCGCCACGGGAGAGCAGGAGCCGCGCGACCCGCCCGCCGACCCTGCCGGTCGCGCCGACCACCAGCGTCGGTGGCGTTCTGCCGGCATCGCCGGATCGGGGGCTCGCCGGGATCGAGTCCTGGACGCTCACAGGTAGGCGTGCTCGCGAGCGCAGTCGAGCGCGACCTGCAGCGCGGCCGCGAGCTCGCGCGGATCGTCCGCCGCGGCGAGAACCCGCGCCAGCGCCTCGGCGACCGGCGCCGCGGGCGGCTGGAGGAGCGGGCTCAGGAGCACGGCGCACCGGGCGGCGGCAGCGTCCGGATCACCGTCCGCGATGTCGGCCGCGATCAACGGCCAGATCGCGAGCCATCGAAAGGGAGATGCGGCGTCGGTCGCGAAGATGCCGTCGGCCTGTGTGGCATCGGCTCGCCCGGACGCCGGATCGCCCCCCTGGAGCGAGGCCCAGGCGCGATTCGCGAGACCGACGGCGGTGTACTGCTCCAGGCCCAGCCGAGCGTTCAATTCGAGGGCCCGGTTGCTGGCGGTCGTCGCGTCGTCAGGTCGCCGCTGGCGTCGGTAGAGGATCGCGAGGTAGACGATCGAGCGCATCTCGAGGAGGGTATCGCCGATGTGCTGGGCCTCCGCCAGGGCCATCGAAAGCTCGCGCTCGGCCGCCGCGTAATCGAGGTTCCACAGGTATGTGAAGCCCAGGGAGAAACGGTCCCAGGCCGTGACGCGCCGATCTCCGCGCTGGCGGTTGGCGGCGGACCCGGCAAGCTTGATGCGGAGCCCCTCCTCGGACGGCGCGTAGCGATCGCGGCGCTGGAGGTATTCCGCGATATGGAAGAGATGGTCGGCCCGTTGGGCGGGCGTCCCATGCAGCCGCAGCGGCTCTTCGAGCGAGGACAGCAGGGCTGCCATCTCCCCGACCTCGTTGAGCCAGTACGCCTGGTTGGCGCGGCGCGTCCGGAGCTCGATCCAGGCTTCCCACCAGCCGGTCCCGCTTCCGGGGGGATCACCCAGCAGCGCCTCGGCAGCGACGTAGTGGGGTCGTGCCTCGGCGTCGCGACGGCGGTCCGCCTGGACGGCCCCGGCAGCGGTCTCGAGGTTGGCGGTCCAGACGGGATCCGACCCGGCGACGATGCCGACTGCCTCGACGAATGCGACCACGGCGTCGTCGGAGCGCCCACACAGCCACAGGAGGCGCGCCATCGCGTCGAGGAGCTCGCCGAGCTCCCTTCGACTCTGTATCGCCGCTGCCTCGCCGCCCTCGGCCAGCAGGGCACGTGCCGACGTGATGGCCACCTGGTACCAGCCCAGGGCTTCGTCGTTGGCGAACGAAGTCGCCGCGCGCTCCGCCGCGATCCGCCCGTAGCGGATCGTCGGCTCGTGGTCCTCGGCGCGGCCGAAGTGATGGGCGAGCGTGGCTGCGGTCTCGTCCAGGCGACCCGTCAGCTCCGCTTCGTGCTCGAGCCGGCGACCGACGACCTCGTGCAGCGCGCGCCGATCGGCCCGGACCAGGGACCCGTACGCGGCATCATGCACGAGCGCATGCCGGAAGACGAGGATGTCGCCGTCCCGCCCGCCGAGCTGGAGCAGGCCTGCTGCATCGATAACACCGACGAGCGCGGCTGCGTCGGCCGCCCGCTCCGCCGCGGCTTCTCCCATCTGGCTGGCAACCGCGCGGACCAGGCCGAGCGGAGCTTCTCGCCCGATCACCGAGCTGATCATCGCGAGTCGATGGATGGGCCCGGGCAGGGCATCGAGGCTGGCAAGGAGGAGTCCCTGGAGGCTCGCCGGGACCGTGTCCGGGCCCTTTGCGTCGATGGACCAGCCGCCAACCTTGCGCCGCAACAGGCCCCGCTCGAGGAGCGTCGCGATGAGCTCCTCGACGAACAGGGGGTTGCCGTCCGAACGGTCCAGGATGGCGGAGCGGACGGCAACCGGCAGGTCGTCATCCTCGAGCAGCTCGGCGGCGAGGCGCCGCTGCGCCACATCGTCGAGAGGCTCCAGCCGCAGCTCGACCCTCGCGTCGTCCGGGAGGCCACCGATCTCGCGATCGATCCGCTCCACGCCCGGAGTCGGATCGGGCCGCATCGTCATGCACACGAGCAGCGGCTGCGCCGTGACGGTGTGCACGAGCTCGGCCATGAGCTCGGCGCTCGACGGATCGATCCAGTGGATGTCCTCCGCGACCACGACGATCGGTCCGTTCGATGTCGCCTGCTCGAACACCGCCCGGAACGCGCGTGCCAGGCGGCGCTGGACCGCACGGCCATCAAGCCCGGCGAGAGCCGCCTCGTCCTCGGGCGTTGGTGGCAAGTTCAGGAGCCGTGCGAGCAGCGGGACGGCGTCCTCGAGATCGGCCAGTCCGGAGGCCGCCGACTCGACCTCGCGCCGCATCCGCGCGTGATCCGGGTTGCCCACGAGGCCGAGGAAGCCGCGCAGGCACTCGCGGGCCAGGTGGTACGGGAGCTCGCGCCCGATCGTCGGGCAGCCGGCCTCGACCCACCGAACGCCGGGCAGGGTGCTCTCCGCGTCCAGCAGCGCGCGGCGCCACTCGAGCACCAGGCGGGTCTTCCCGAGCCCGGGCTCACCCACGATCCACGCGACGCTCCCCGCGCCGGCTCGCAGCCTCTCTCCGCATGCGGTCAGGCCTGCCAGCTGCCGCTCGCGCCCGACGAGCGCCGCGGCCTCCCGCACCCGCCGCCGGTGTCCCCCGACCGCCTGGATCGCCACGACCTCGAACCCGGTGACCGGTTCCGCCTTTCCCTTGAGCGCGAGCGGCCCGACCGGGCGCCCCTCGACCTCGGTGGCGACGAGCCGATGCGTCTCGGCGGAGATCAGGACCCCCATCGGCGGGGCGACCGACTGGAGGCGCGCCGCGACGTTCACGGCATCGCCGACGGCCAGGTACTCAGAGCGACCTTCGCCACCCACCGCGCCAACGACGACGTCGCCCGTGTTGATCCCGACCCGGATCTCCAGGTGAATCGCCTGGCTCCCGATTGCCTGGCTCCCGATTGCCTGGCTCCCGATTGCCCGGCTCCCGATCGCCGGCCGGCCGAGGCCCAGCGTGCGGGCGGCGCCGACTAGGTCGAGCCCCGCCCGGACCGCGCGGGCTGCGTCATCCTCGTGCGCGACCGGCGCCCCGAAGAAAGCGAGCAGCCCGTCGCCCAGGAGCTGGGCGACGCGGCCGCCGTGCCGCTCGACGATGGCCGTGAACGTGGCCAGCGCCGGATCGACCATAGCCTTCCAGTCCTCGGCGTCGAGGCGCTCGGCGATGGCCGTCGAGCCCACGATGTCGAGGAAGAGGATCGTGACCGGCCGTCGTTCGTCGCTCGGCCCAGGCTCGACGGACCGACCGCACGAAGGGCAGAACCGCGCGGTCGCCGGGAGCCTCGCTCCACACGCCGGGCACCCCCGCACCGCCTGGCCGCCCGGAACGTCGAGTCCACTGGGACCATCAGACATCGGGAGTGCCTCGTCCTGCCGCTGGCCGGAGTATAGGTTCGCCCGGACCGACCGAAGGGCCGATCCGACCGTTCCGGGCCACTCGAGCCACGCTCCCGTAGGATGGCGGCCGTGGCCCTCCCTATCGCGAAACGCGCGACCAGGCTCTCGCTGCCGCTCGCCGGCGCGTTCGCGGTCGGCGCGATCGCCTACGGCGGTCTGTACACGTTCCCGGCAATCTCGGTCGCGTTCGCGCAGGAGTTCGGGATCAGCCGGACGCTCGCCGTCACGCCCTGGACGATGTTCCTCGTCGTGACGGCCGTCGCGAGCCCGCTCCTGGGCCGCGCGTACGACGAGTGGGCCGACCGCGACCTCCTGACCGCGTCCATGGTCCTGCTCGCCGCGGGCTGGCTCGCGGTCTACCTCGCGCGCGACATCTCGCTCGTGATCCTCGCGTACGCGGTCTTCATGGCGCTCGGGCTCCAGCTGTCGTTCATCGGGACCTCCACGGCGATCGCGCGGCGGTATGCCGGGATGTCGGGCCTCGCGCTGGGGATCGCCTATGCCGGGCCCGGGATCGGGGTCGCGATCGCGCTGCCCATCGCCGGCGGGCTGATCCAGACGGCGGGCTGGCGCTCGGCGTCGCTCGTCTTCCTTGCGACGTGCCTGGTGGGCGTGGCGTTCGTGTGGCTCATGACGAGCGGCCCGGCGATCGTGGTCCCGGCTCGCCGCACGGGGCGCCGCCGCACCTCGGCACCGTCCGACGTGCGTGGCGCTGCCCCGGGAGTGGCGCCAGGGCCGGCCGCGGTCGAGCGACCGTCACGTGCCCTCGGCGAGCCCCTGAGCGCCGGCCGGCCCACGACGCTCGCGCTGGAGGCCGGGATCGCAGCCCGCGCATCGGGCCTGCACGAGACCTCGGCCCCGGGCGCCGTCGCAGCCGCGCTCGAGGTCCCGCCGATCGGGAGCAGCGAGCACGCGCACAGCGTGCGTCGCGTGGTCCGCACGCGGCGATTCTGGCTCCTCTTCACCGGCGCCGCCGCGATCGGCGTCTTCGACGAGGGCGTCCTCCAGGCGTTCATCCCGGGCGCCATCCGGAGCGGCCTCGGCGCGGAGTGGGCGGCCGCCGCGCTCGGCCTCCAGTCGCTCGCCTACGTCGGCGGGCAGATCGTCGGCGGTGGGCTCTCCGATCGAATCGGGCGTCGGGTTGTGGGCGTCGTGGCGGCCGTCGCCGTCGCCGGCGGGGTCATCGCGGCGCTCGGGCTCGTCGCATCGGCGCCGGGCCTCGCGATCGCGGGGGTGATCCTCCACGGGATCGGGACCGGCGCGACCATCGCGGTCCGGTCGGCGGCCTTCGGCGACGTCTTCGGCGGACCAAACTTCGGGTCGATCTTCGGGCTCCTGGGGGTCGCCTACCCGATCGGCGGCACGCTGGCCGTCTACGTGGGCGCGATCGCATTCGACACGACCGGCTCGTACGTCGCGCTGATCCCGGTGGTCCTCGTGGCGCTCGTCCTGTGGACCGTGGCGCTGTGGATCGCCGGCCCACGACGCGCGCCGGCCGTCAGCCCCGCCTGACCTCCTCCGGCGCGCTGACGTCCACGACCGCGGCGTCGAGGAAGCGCACGAGGTCCGACGGGGCGACGTGGACGTTGACGCCCCGCGCGCCGCCGCCGATGGC
>JADGQH010000082.1 GCA_017881985.1 Chloroflexota bacterium
GTAGGCCACGCCCGAGGCGGCCAGCTTGAGCGAGACCGAGGCACCCGGCGCCCCGCTCGCGCCCGGCGCACCGCTCGCCGCGGGAGAGCCGGCCGGGCCGCCGGCCGATGGGGCCGCCGAGGCAGCCGGGGACGGCGCGGGCGGCGGGGTCAGCTCCTGCTGGAGCCAGGCCACGTAGTCGGCCTTCGACTCCACCTGCACCTGGAACTCCATGAACTGGTGGAAGAGGCCGCAGAACTGGGTGCACTGCCCGCGGTAGACCCCGACCCTGTCCGCCGTGAACTGGATGACCTGGTCCTTGCGGGGCGTGATGTCGCGCTGGTAGAGGAATGCCGGGACGTAGAACGAGTGGATGACGTCGATCGAGTGCATCTGGAGCTCGACCGTCTCGTTGACCGGGACATGCATCGTGGGCGGCGTCCAGTTCGTTCGATCGCCGCCGGCGGGCGGCGTCCCGATCACCGTCACGCACTTGCCCTTGTTCGCGGCCGCGCCGCAGTCCTCCCAGGCCACGCCGTCGGGCGCGTAGACGAACTGCCACTGCCACTGGTAGGCGACGACGCCGATGCGGACCGCCGGCGTCGGCGTGTGCGCGTCGACGGTGTTGAGCGTCTGCCAGGACAGGACGAAGAGCGCCAGGACGAGGGCGATCGGGATCGCCGTCCAGATGATCTCGAGCCGGTTGTTGCCGTGGATCTGCGGCGGCAGCTCGTCGTCGCCCTTCTTGCGCCGGTAGCGCAGGACCGCGAAGAGGATCAGGCCCTCGACGAGGACGAAGATCGCCGCGCCGATGACGAACACGATGTCGTAGATGTCCCGGGTCGCCTGGCCCTGGGTCGACGCCGCGTCCGGGGGAACGGCGGTCCGCACGTTGAAGTCGGTGCACGCGGAGAGGAGGACGGCCAGCGCGCCAAGAGCCGCGATCATCCCCGCGCGGCGAGCCCATCTCTTCGCAGTCAGACCCATGGGTGCGTTCGACCTCGTGCACATGTCGGAGGCGCTCCGCCGGGACGCGTCCGGCGGCCTCTCCCTCGCCTCGCTCGGGCTCCGGGGACGGCAGGGACCCGAGGCGCGGGCATGATACCCGAAGCGTCCGGAAAGATGCGCGAATGCGCACCTGTTGCTCGCGCTGTTCCCGCCCCCGGGACGAGCAGGGACCGGACTGTCGCGATCGGGGCCGGATCGCGCCACAATCGCTCCGTGACCAACACGGGAGAGCCTCGCAAGCACATGGCCGGGCGCCTCCCCGCGCGCGACGGTCGCGGGTGCCTCCCCGCCCTCGAACGTCCCGGCCGTGCTCGCCGGCGCCCGATGGCCCGCCGCTGGCTGGCGGCCGCCCCGATGGTGCTGGCGCTGCTGGCCGGCGCTCCCGTCGCGGCGGCACACGGTGGCGCCGTGCCGGCCGCACCGGATGTGGCCGCCTTCGCGCTCGGGTGGTCATTCGACCTGACGATCTGGCTGCCGCTCGCCCTGGCCGCCGCCGCTTACCTGTGGGCCGTCCGGCGGATCGACGCGGCGCACCCGGCGAGCCCCGTGCCCCGGGACCGGCCGGTCTTCTTCCTGCTGGGACTCACGGCGATCGCGGTCGCGCTCCAGTCGGGCATCGAGCGCTACGACGCGACCCTGTTCTCGGTGCACATGGTCCAGCACGTGATCCTGATCTTCCTTGCGGCGCCGGCCATCGTCCTTGCCGCCCCGATCACCCTCCTGCTGCGCGTCGCGACGCCCGCTGTCCGGCGGGAACGGATCCTGCCCGTCCTCCACTCACGCGTCGTGCGATTCCTCGGCCACCCGCTTGTCGCCTGGCTCCTCTTCACGGGCGTGATGTGGGGGACGCACCTCTCGCCGCTGTTCGACGCCGCCCTCGAGAACCCCTGGCTGCACGACCTCGAGCATGTGCTCTATCTCGGCAGCGCCATCCTCTTCTGGTGGCCGATGGTGGGCCGCGACCCGAGCCCGTGGCGGATGGGCCACCCGGCGCGGCTCCTGTTCATGTTCATGCAGATGCCCTTCAACTCGTTCCTGGGCGTGGCCATCCTCTTCTCCGGCACGGTCCTCTATCCGCACTACGCGACGACCGGGCGACTCTGGGGGCCGACGCCACTCGAGGACCAGCAGGCCGCCGGGGCGCTGATGTGGGGCCTCGGCGATGCCGGGTTCCTGCTCGCCCTGCTCCTCGCGACCGCGGCGTGGATGCGCCACGACGAGGCGGCCGCGCGGCGCCGGGAGGCCGTGGAGGACGCGCGGGCCGCGACCGGCGCCGCCCTCGCGGCCGAGGCAGCGGCCGAAACCGCGACCGCGTCGTCCGGCTGAGCGATCAGGCCGGGATCGGCGCCTCGAGAAGGGCGCGGTACTGGTCGGGGTCGACGTTGCCGCCCGATACGACGCCGACGGCGGTCCCGTGCAGCAGGGGCAGCCCGATCTCGTCGGCATGGAAGCGCAGGGCCGCGATCACGAGGGCACCCGACGGCTCGACGACCAGGCGGGCCTCCTCGGCCGCAAGGCGCACGCCTGCCGCGATCTCGGCCTCCGAGACCGTGACGACGCCGTCGAGGTGGACGCGCAGGTGGGCGAACGTGCGAACCCCGAGGGCCTGCGTCCGCGTGCCGTCGGCGATGGTTCGTGACACGTCCGCGGCCGACCACTCCACGATCCTGCCAAGCGCCAGCGACTCGCGCGCGTCCGCGGCCAGCTCGGGCTCGACCCCGATGACGCGCGCTGCCGGCCGGAGCGCCTTCACCGCGGCCGCGACGCCGCTCGCAAGCCCGCCGCCGCCGATGGGGACGAGGACGAGGCCCAGGTCCTCGACGTCCTCCGCGATCTCGAGGCCGCACGTGCCCTGGCCGGCGATGATCCGGTCGTCGTCGTAGGGCGGGATGATCGCGAGGCCGCGCTCGGCCGCGATGCGTTCGGCGACGGCCTGCCGCTCCGCGCTCGCGTTGCCCACGGTCACGACCTCCGCGCCATCGGCAAGGACCCGCGTGCGCTTGATCGCCGGCGCGTTCCCCGGCATGACGACGACCGCGGGGCAGCCGAGCAGCCGGGCGGCCCGTGCGACGCCCTGCGCATGGTTGCCCGAGGAGTACGTGATGACGCCGCGCTGCATCTCGACCGGGCCCAGCGATGCGATCGCGGTGTAGGCCCCCCGGAGCTTGAACGCCCCGATCGGCTGGAGCGACTCCGCCTTGAGGAGCTGCCCGCGGGCCGGGTCGCCGAGGGCGACCAGGGGCGTACGCGCAGCCACGCCGCGTAGCAGGACTGCGGCCGCGCGGATGCGGTCGAGGCCGACGAGCGGCGGGTCCGCTCTCATCGTCGCGCTGTCATCGGTCGGCGCCCGGCGGATCGCCCCGGGTCATGCTCGGTGCGCCGCCCCAATTCACGCCCGGCGCGGAGCCCCCAGTCACGCCCGGCGCGCCGCTCCCTCACCGGAGGTGGCTGCCGCATGCAACGCACGTGGTCGCCCACGGAAGGAGCTCCTGGCGTTCGGCGGGGATCTCGCCCTTGCACGTCTCGCACGTGGTGTACGTGCCGGCCGACAAACGTGCCAGCGCGTGGTCCACCGCGTGGTATCGACGTTCGGCCTGGTCGCGGAGCGCCAGGTCCCGCTGCTGGGCGAAGACGTGCGCGGCTGCCGCGGCCTGTGACCCGTAGGTCATCTGGCCCGGCGCCTCGATCTCCTCGCCGAGCTCTTCCCGCAGCGCCGCGCGCAGCTCCTCGAGGCGGGCTCGGGTGGTCTCGGTGCGGTCGAGGGGCGTGGTCACGCCCCGCATCGTACGCTCGCCCGGCGCGACGCGCAGCATCGCGCCTATACTCCCCGGGAGTACCGGGTGCGTGCCCGGCCGAGCCCAGGAGGCGGCACCATGGCGATCGCGATCGACCCGGTCTGCGGGATGGAGGTCGTCATGGAGACGGCGACCCTCACCAGCGAGCACGACGGGACGACCTACTACTTCTGCGGGAAGGGCTGCAAGCTCGACTTCGACGAGGACCCGGACACGTATCTCGACCCGAGCTACAAGCCGGAGGGTATGTAGCCGCCTCCGCCCGACCGTGAGCGGTCGCACGCGACGGACCGGGCTGCATCCGATAAGCCGGGGATAAGGGGCGAGCGGCAGACTCCTCCTCGTGGGGCACGCCCACCGCCGGCTCGGCGGCTTTCGCGTGGAGGTGCGCCATGCGCGCTGCCCCGGGCATCGTCGCCCTGCTCCGCTCCGCCGTGCTCGTTCTCATCCTCGTCGCGGCCGCCGGGCCACAGCAAGGGAAGGCTCCCGGTGACGGCACGGGCCGGGCTGCAGGCGCGCAGCCTGCGGCGGCCCACCTGGTGACGCCCCTGGTCGCCAAGCGCTGGTCCTGATCGCGGCACCCTGGGCGACCGCGCGGACGCCGCCCCACGCTCAACGTGTGGCCACGGGTCCAGGACGGGCGAGGGTCAGACGCGCCCGCCCGCCGCGGATCCGTCCCGCGTCAGCCGCTGGGCGAGGTAGAGCGGCAGCAGGGAGAGGAGGACGAGGAAGACGGCAACGACGTTGACGATCGGGCGCTGGTTCGGCAGGCGCAGGTTGTTGAGGATCCAGATCGGGATCGTTTCCTGCGTGCCGGCCGTGAACGTCGTCACGATCACCTCGTCGAACGAGAGCGCGAACGCGAGCAGGGCGCCGGCCACCAGGGCGGTCCGCACGACCGGGAACGTCACGTAGCGGAACGTCTGCGCCGTCGTGGCGCCGAGGTCCATCGAGGCCTCCTCGATCGAGCGTGACGAGCGGCGCATCCGCGCGATGACGTTGTTGTAGACGGTCACCACGCAGAACGTCGCGTGGCCGGCCACGATCGTCCAGACGGTGAACGGCACGTGGAACGTGTTGAACGTGGCGTTGAGGGCCATGCCGGTGACGATCCCGGGCAGGGCGATCGGCAGGACGAGGAGCAGCGAGACCGTCTCCCGTCCGAAGAACCGGAAGCGGTGCACGACGAGCGCTGCGAGGGTGCCGAGGACCAGCGCCACGATCGTCGAGCCCGAGGCGGCCTCGAGGGACAGGACCAGCGCGTTCCGGAGCGTCGGGTTGTCCAGCGCGATCCCGAACCACTGGGTTGTCCAGTCGGTGATCGGCCAGGACTGCCCGCGATCGGCGTTGAACGCGTACAGCGCGATGATCCCGATCGGGAGGTAGAGGAAGAGCAGGACCGCGCCGGTGGCGACCCGCAGGCCGAAGCCGCGCATCAGCAGGCTCTCACAGCGCTTCGAAGGCGCCGAGCCGGCGCATCAGCAGGAGGAAGACCCCCATCACGAGCACTGGCACCGTCGCGAAGGCCGCCGCGAGCGGCACGTTACCAACGACACCCTGGCTCTCGTAGACGACGTTGCCGATGAACTGCGTGTTCGAGACGAGCTGGGGAGTGATGTAGTCGCCGAGCGTCAGCGAGAACGTGAAGATCGATCCCGCGGCCACGGATGGCACGACGAGCGGCAGGACCACGCGACGGAACGTCATCCCCGACCGTGCCCCGAGGTCCGCCGAAGCCTCCAACAGCGAGGTCGGGATGCGCTCGAGGCCCGCGAAGATCGGCAGGATCATGTAGGGCAGCCAGAGGTACGTGAAGACGATCACCATCGAGAGGTCGGAGTAGCCCAGCGACACGTCGGGCAGCCCGATCAGCCCGAAGAACCAGTCGAGCGGACCGCCCTTGCCCAGGATCACGCGCCAGGCGTAGACGCGGACGAGGTAGCTGGTCCACAGCGGGAGCAGCACGAGCGCGAAGAGCGCCGCGCGGAGCCGCCCGGTCGCGACGCGTGCCATGAAGAAGGCGATCGGGAACGCGAGCGCGATGTCCAGCAGCGTGACGATCGCCGCCACGCCGATCGTGCGCAGCGCGACCGTCCGGTAGACGGAGCTGCCGAGGAGCAGCTGGAAGTTGGCCAGCGTGAAGTCGTGGCGGATCGCAGACGTGAGCGGGTCGAGGTACCAGAACGCCGAGACGAACAGGATCGCGAGCGAGCCGAGGTAGATCACGCCGAACCAGCCCACCGGCGGGGCCAGCAGGAGCAGGATCTGGGCGGCCCGATGGCGATAGAGCGCCGTCTGGAGGCGGCGCGATATCCCGGGGCTCCCCTCGAGGGGGGCGCGTGCGGTTGTCATTCGCTCGGCAGGCAGGTGAAGGCGACCGTCCAACCTCCGCGACGAGGCGGCGGATCCCGTTCCGGGGCCCCGCCGCCCGCCACGTCAGGAGCCGGTCGTCAGCCCTTGATCTCGGTCCACTTCTGGGACCAGATGGAATAGTCGACGCAAGTCTGGCCGCGGGCATCTCCGCAGTCGGCAAGCGGCGTCTTCCAGAACGCGATCTTCGAGTAGTAGTTCGGGTCCTTGACCGAGAAGAGCGTGCAGAAGTCCTTGAACTGGTACGGCCCGTAGCCGGCGTCGAGGTACTTGCACGCGTTCGGGTTGGCCGGCGCCTCGCCGAAGTTCTCGGCCACCTGCGCCTGGACCTCCGGCGTGATCATCCAGGCCATCCACTTGAGCATGCAGTTCGGATGCTGGGCCTTCGAGCTCATCATCCAGGTGTCGGCCCAGCCGGTCATCCCCTCGGTGGGGACGACCGACGCGACCTTGACCTTCTCGCCCTTGAGCGTGTTGACCTGGTACGGCCAGGTGGTTCCGACCACCGTGGCGCCGTTCTTGAAGTTGTCGATCTCGTCGGAGAAGAGCGCCCAGTACTTGCCGACCCAGGGCCGCTGCGTCTTCAGGAGTGCGACCGCCGCGTCGAACTGCGGCTGCGTCAGCTCGTACGGATCGGTGATCCCGAGCTCGGGGTTGTGCGCCTTGAGGTAGAGCGCCGCGTCGGCGATGTAGATCGGGCTGTCGTACGCGGTGATCTTGCCCTGGTAGGCCTTCGACGCCGCGGCGTCGAAGACCACGTTCCAGCTCGTCGGTGCCGGCGTAACGAGGTCCGTGCGGTACATGAGGCTGTTGCCGCCCCATCCGTGCGGCACGCCGTAGTGCTTGCCCCCGACGACGTAGTGGGGCGCGTTCTGGAGGAACGGCGCGATGTCGCCGAAGCCCGGGATCTGGGTCGGGTCGATGGCGGCGACGTCGCCGTTGGCGATCAGCCGGTTCGTGGCGTCGCCGGAGGCCGAGACCCCGTCGTAGACGCTGCCGCCGCCCTGGCGGAGAAGCGTCACCATCTCGTCGGACGTGTTGCCGATCTTCGACTGGACGATGCAGCCGGTCTCCGCCTCGAACGGCTTGACCCAGTTGTATTCCTTGTTCGCCGATCCATCTTCGGCGTAGCCGGCCCAGATGATGATGTTGAGAGCGCCCTCGCCGGGCCCGCCGACCTTGCTCAGGTCGACCGCGGGCTTCAGCGGCGTCATGGTCCCGTAGGACCCGGTGGAATACGAGGGTGCCGCGGATGGCGCGCTCGATGCGGCCGCCGACGCTGCGACTGACGCGGCCGCCGAGGGTGCAGCGGACGCCGCGACGGACGGTGCGACCGACGGTGCCGGCGTGGACCCGCTCCCGCACGCCCCCGCGATGATCGCGACCGCGCCCAGCGCGGCCGCAAACGCCTGCCTTCTCATCGTGCCCCTCCTCGTTCCTCTCAACCGCCCTGCACGGGGAGACTGTGCTGCCGTTTCCAGACCAGTCGAACCCGGTCGCCCTGGCGCGCCAGGGCCTCGGTCGACGACGTCTCCAGGTTCTGCTGGGTCACGACGAGGGAGCCGCCCGCGTCGAGCGCCACGATGTAGCGCGTGTCCGATCCCAGGTAGATGACCTCGGTGATCCTGCCCAGGGCGGACGTCTCGTCGTCTCCGACGGGGTCCTCGATCCCTGCGAGGCGGATCTTCTCGGGCCGCACGGTGTAGGTGCCATCCGCACCAAGCACCGCCCGCGCGGCCTCCCCGGACAGGAGGTTCGACGTGCCGACGAAGCCTGCCACGAACGCCGTCGCGGGCCGCTCGTAGACGTCCGCCGGGGACCCCACCTGCTCGATCCGGCCGTGGTTGAAGACCGCGATCCGGTCGCTCATCGTGAGCGCCTCCTCCTGGTCGTGGGTCACGTAGATGAACGTGATCGCGACGTCCCGCTGGATGGTCTTGAGCTCGATCTGCATCTCCTCGCGGAGCTTCAGGTCGAGCGCGCCCAGCGGCTCGTCGAGGAGGAGGACACGCGGCCGGTTGATGAGCGCTCGCGCGAGGGCGACCCGCTGGCGCTGCCCGCCCGAGAGCTGGGATGGCCTGCGTCGCTCGTAGCCGCCCAGGCGGACCATGGCCAGCGCCTCGGAGACGCGACGACCTCGCTCCGGCTTCGGGACCTTGCGGACAAGGAGCCCGTAGCCGACGTTGTCCGCAACGCTCATGTGGGGGAAGAGGGCGTAATCCTGGAAGACCGTGTTCACGTTTCGCTCGAATGGCGGGAGATCCTCGACCTCCTGGCCGTGCAGCTCGATGCGGCCGCCCGACGGACGTTCGAAGCCGGCGATCATGCGGAGCGTCGTGGTCTTGCCGGACCCCGATGGTCCGAGCATCGAGAAGAACTCGCCCTCCGCCACGTCCAGGTCGATCCCGTCGACGGCCACGACATCGCCGAACCGCTTCTGGAGCCCGACCAGCCGGATCGCCGGGATCGAGTCCCCCGGAGTGGAGCCACGAGCCCCGGGGCTGGGCATGATCTGGGTCGCCACGTCTCTCCTCGAGCGAGCTGGCCGAACGCGACCGCCCCGCATTGAACCTGGGCGGAGCGCCGTCCGGGCCGCGAATCTCCCGGCGATCCTCGTCGCGACCGCCCGATCGGGGCCGTACTGTGCGCTGGCCGTTCGCGGAGTGTCAACGATTCGGACCCCGTGCAGACGGAGCGTCCCGGGCGCCGGCACGGGTAGACTCGCCGACGTGCCGCAACCCGCCGATCGCCCCGGATTCGGGCTCGCCCCAGCGGGGTTTCCCCGGTCGCGCCGCGCGATTCCCGCGGTGCCGACGGCGATACGGGCGGTGCCCGGGGCGACGCGCGCCATGGCGCTGGGGCTTTTCCTCCTGCTCGCCGGGTGCGACGCGGGCGCGGTCCCGGCCACGCCGCCGATCACGCCCGGCGTCCCGGGCGTGCCGCGCCAGGTGAACGTGATCCTGAAGGACTACCTGTTCGAGCCAGCGATCGTGGACCTCGTGCCGGGCGAGACGATCCGCCTCAACGTCGTCAACGGGGGCCTCGACACGCACGAGCTGATCATCGGGACACAGGCTGTCCAGGATGCGTGGGCGGCCGCGGAGCGGCCCGCGGCGAACCCGCCGCCGGGCGCCACGCCGGTCGTTGCGGTGCCACCCGGCCTCGAAGGGGTCCGGATCGTTGTCGGATCCGGTGAGATCCGCTCGATCACCTGGACGGTGCCCGCAGACGCCGGCAGCCTCCTCCTCGGCTGCCACATCTCCGATCACTACGAACGGGGGATGGCGGGCCTCGTCCGGGCGGTCGGCCCCGGCGG
Source organism: Chloroflexota bacterium (assembly GCA_017881985.1). Taxonomy (GTDB): domain Bacteria; phylum Chloroflexota; class Limnocylindria; order Limnocylindrales; family CSP1-4; genus CTSoil-043. Next base: position 9,469 of record JADGQH010000082.1, read on the forward strand.
GACCCTGCTGGCGCCGTCGTCGGGTCCGTCCGGCCCGATCGCCTCGGCGGCGCCCTGACCCACCGGACAGATCGGTCGCACGCCCGTCCGAGGTGATACGCTCGCCATGCGCGAGTTCACCGGCGCCGGTGGCGCCGTCGGCCGGCATGAACGCAAACCCGACAAGCGGAGGAGCAGCCTCAGATGACCTACGTGATCGCCGAGCCGTGCGTCGACGTGTTGGACCAGGCGTGCGTGGCAGTCTGCCCCGTCGACTGCATTCACTTCGAGCAGGGCACCGACCGGATGCTCTATATCGACCCGAACGAGTGCATCGACTGCGGCGCCTGCGAGCCTGAGTGCCCCGTCAACGCGATCTACCCCGAGGAGTCGCTGCCGGCCGGGTGGGCAGCCTACACGCCGATCAACGCCATCTGGTTCACCGACAAGGCCGCGGCCCGCGCACAGCTCGAGGCGCTCAAGCCCGCCTGACCCTGCCGGCCGGCGCGTCCCGCGACGAACCGGCGACTGACCGGCGGCGAGCGCGCCGCCCCTGCAGACTCGACGACCGGCCCCCGCCCGGGTGGCCGGTCGTGTCGTTCCTGGAGCGCCATGCGCATCGTCTCCCTCCTCCCTGCCGCAACCGAGATCGTCGTTGCGCTCGGCCTCGCCGACGACCTCGTGGGAGTCACCGATGCCTGTGCCGCCATGCCCGAGACGTCCGGGGTTCGCGTGATCGCCCGGCGCGTGGCGCGGGGTTCTGCGACCGGTCCTGGCGCGCCGCCGTTCGACGTGGACGATGCGGGGGTCGTGGATCTGTGTCCCGACCTCGTGCTCGCACCCGGCTGGTGGCGGCCCGAGCGGGCCGGCATCGATCGCCCGGCCGAGGCGACCGACCGCGGCATGGACGGGCCCACGGTCGTGATCCTGGCGCCGTCGAGCATCGAAGGGGTCCTCCACGCGATCTCCACCGTCGGCGCGATGACCTCGTCGGAGGAGGCAGCGCTTGACCTCGTCGAGGATCTTCGGGAGCGCCTGGCCGACGTGGAGGAATCGGTCGAACGGCGGCGGACGGCCGGCCACGCGCCACCCCGGGTCGTCGCGCTGGACTGGCTCGACCCGCTGCTCGCGGCGGGCCGCTGGGTCCCCGAGCAGATCCGCCGCGCCGGGGGCTGGGACCTGCTGGGCCGTGAGGGCGAGGACGCGGCCCCCACGAGCTGGGAGGCCGTGCAGGACCTCGATCCCGAGATGCTGCTCCTCATGCCGCGCGAGGCCGACCTGGCGGGCACGCTGGCAGCCTGGGAGGGCGTGTCGCGCCCCGCGGGCTGGGGCGAGATCCACGCGGTCCGCCGGGGCCAGGTCTTCGCGCTCGACGCGGCTGCCTATTTCGGCAACCCCGGGCCCGGGGTGATCGACGGAATCGAGCTGCTCGCGGAGCTCTTCGACCCGGTCGGGTTCGTCGACGTCGCGCCGCCCGGCGGCTGGGTGCCGGTCGATTGAGCGAGGCGGGTGGGCCGACGGCACGGGACGGGACGCCCGCCGGGCTGCTGCCCTTCGACTGCCTCTGGTGCGGGCAGGCCTGGCGTCCGCGGGACGCGAACGACCTCGAGGCGCTCGCCCGGCTCTGCCCGGACTGCCTCGGACGCGCGGGCTCGAACGAGTTCCTCCGGTTCCGGCTGCGCGCCGCGCTGGATGCCCGGGCCGCTGCCGTGGCGGCCGCGCCGCCCGTGGCCTTGGCGCCGCCCATCGAGCCGGCCATGGCCTCTGCGCCGGCCGTGGCGGCCGCGCCGGTCGTCGCCTTTGCGCCGCACGTCGAGCCCGCCGCATCGGCCCCGCCCGCCGCGCCGGCAGAGCGCGCGACGTTCACGCACGAGGACGAGCTGG
>JADGQH010000305.1 GCA_017881985.1 Chloroflexota bacterium
ACCTGGTCGTGGACATTTCGTACGGGCTCCTCGACCCACGGATCAGGCTCACTTGAGGCCCGAGCGATGACCCTCCGCGCCGATTCCTTCACCGTCGAGATCGCCGACCCAATGGCGGGTCAGAAGCCGGTCAGCCTGCTGCGCGACACCCTCCGGAACATCCTGCGCCAGCGCTCGGCGATCGTGGGCCTGACCGCCCTGGGGTTCCTCGTCCTCGTGGCGATCTTCGCCTCGGTCATCGCGCCCTTCGATCCGACCCAGCCGCTCCTCGGCATCGAGGACACCGCTCGCCCACGCCTGGCGCCCTGCATCCACCTGCTCGGCTGTGCCATCAGCGAGCCCGAGCACCTGATGGGCCTGGATGGGAACGCGCGCGACGTCTTCAGCCGGGTCGTCTTCGGCACCCGGATCGACCTCGAGATCGGGTTCCTGACGGTCGGCTTCGCGATCATCCTCGGGACGATCATCGGGTCGGTCGCGGGCTTCTTCGGATCGCGCGTGGACAACCTCCTGATGCGTCTCATGGACGTGCTCCTCGCCTTCCCGAGCCTTCTCCTCGCGATCGCGATCGTGACCGTCCTGGGTCCCGGCCTCATCAACGCCCAGCTGGCGATCGGGATCGTGGCCATTCCCGTCTACGCGCGGGTGATGCGCGCCTCCGTGCTCTCGATCCGCGGCCAGGACTTCATCGCGGCCTCGCGAGCCCTGGGCGAATCATCCGGCGGGATCCTCAGGCGGCGGATCATCCCGAATGCCCTGACCCCGTTGATCGTCCAGGGCACGCTCGGGATCGCCGGAGCGATCATCGACGTGGCCGCTCTCTCGTTCCTGGGTCTCGGCGCGGCGCCGCCCCTCGCCGAGTGGGGCTCGATGATCGGGGACGAGCGGAACGCGGTCTTCTCGGCACCCCACCTCATCCTCGTGCCGGGCCTGGCGATCGTCATCACGTGCCTCTCGTTCAACCTGCTGGGCGACGGCCTTCGCGATGCGCTCGACCCGCGGCTGAACCGATGACCTTTCCGCTCGAGAGGACGGCGGTCGGCGACGGCGCCGTGATCGAGGAGCTCTCACCCGCCGGCACCCGGCGTGCCAGCCGACCACGGAGCGACCGCCCGCTCCTCGAGGTCAAGGGCCTCCGAACGTCGTTCTACACGCGGGATGGCGTCATCAAGGCGGTCGACGGCATCGACTTCCACGTCGACCGTGGCGAGGTTCTCGGGCTCGTCGGCGAATCCGGCTGCGGGAAGAGCGTGACGTCGCTCTCCGTCCTCCGCCTCGTCGCCAAGCCGGGCCGGATCGAGGCCGGCGAGGTGTTCTTCGACGGGAACGACCTCCTCAAGGTCGACGCCGACGCGATGCGCAAGATCCGGGGCGAGCAGATCGCCATGATCTTCCAGCAGCCCACCTCGTCGCTCAACCCGGTCTGGGACGTCGGCCGGCAGATCGCCGAGGTGCTGGAGATCCACCGCAACATGAAGCAGAAGGCCGCCCGGGGACGTGCGCTCGAGCTGCTCAAGATGGTGGGCATCCCGGATCCCGAGCGACGCCTCAAGGCCTTCCCGCACGAGCTCTCGGGGGGGATGGCCCAGCGCGTCATGATCGCCATGGCGCTCGCCTGCGAGCCGGACCTGCTCATCGCGGACGAGCCGACGACTGCCCTCGACGTGACCATCCAGGCCCAGATCCTCGACCTGATGCGCCATCTCCGCGAGGAGACCGGGACCGCGATCATCCTGATCACGCACGACCTCGGCGTCGTCGCCGAGATGTGCGACCGGGTGGCCGTCATGTACGCGGGCGAGATCGTGGAGCAGACCGACGTGGTCTCGCTCTTCCGGAATCCGCGCCACCCCTACACGCGCGGCCTCATCGCCTCGGTCCCGGTGATGGGCGACGTCCGCGACGAGCTGACGGTCATCCCGGGCAACGTGCCGAACCTGATCGGCCTCCCGCCGGTCTGCCGCTTCGCCCCGCGCTGCGTGGCCAGGGTCGAGGCCAGCCTCCAGATCTGCACGGAGCGCCACCCGGCGCTCCTCCCCGTCGACGCGGACCACGACACGCGGTGCTGGCTCGACCACGACGTCGACGGGCGGCTGATCCCGGCCGGGACCGCCCGATGACCGCGCTGCCGACGCCGCCCGGAGCGGACTCCACGACGGCCCCCGCGACGGGTGCCGGGCCGGCCGCCCGCGAGACGCTCGTCGATGTCCGTGATCTCGTGAAGCACTTCCCGATCAAGGGTGGGGTCCTCTCGCGGACGGTCGCCTCGGTGCAGGCCGTCGACGGCGTCACGTTCCAGGTCCGGCGCGGCGAGACGCTCGGCCTGGTCGGCGAGTCGGGCTGCGGCAAGACCACGGTCGGGCGGCTCCTCCTCCGCCTCATCGAGCCGACCGCCGGCCAGATCCTGTTCGACGGGACCGACATCACCCGGATCTCGGGGGCCGCGCTCAAGCCGTACCGGCGGCGAATCCAGATCATCTTCCAGGATCCGTTCGCGTCGCTCGACCCGCGCACGCCGATCGGCGAGAGCATCGGCGAGGGGCTCCGGATCCACCGCCTCGGGACGCCGCGTGAGCGCGCCGCCAAGATGAACCGGATCATGGACATGGTCGGCCTCCAGCCGTACCACGCCCGCCGGTATCCGCACGAGTTCTCGGGCGGCCAGCGGCAGCGGATCGGCATCGCCCGCGCGCTCGTCCTCGAGCCCGACCTCGTCGTCTGCGACGAGCCCGTCTCGGCCCTCGACGTCTCGATCCAGGCGCAGGTGCTGAACCTGCTCAAGACGCTGCAGCGCGAGCTGAAGCTGACCTACGTCTTCATCGCCCACAACATGAGCGTCGTCGAGCACATCAGCGACCGGGTCGCCGTGATGTATCTCGGGCGGATCGTCGAGGTCACCGACCGCGAGCGGATCTTCCGCGCGGCCGAGCATCCGTACACGCGGGCCCTGCTCTCGGCGATCCCGATCCCCGATCCGGAGCTCCGCCGCAGCCGGGTGATCCTGACCGGGGACGTGCCGTCACCGGTCAATCCGCCGTCGGGCTGCCGGTTCCACCCGCGCTGCCCGCTCCGTCGCGATCTCGGCAATCCCGAGATCTGCGCCACGACCAGCACGACGCTCCTCGACGGCGGGAACGAGCACCAGGTCGCATGCCATTTCCAGGGGGCCGCCGCGAGCCAGGGACGGGGAGTCGCCCCCGCCTGACCGCGGCCCGGCCGCCACCCGGTTCGCCCGCGCCCGTCGACGGGTCCCGCGCTGCTGGACCCCCGATCAGATGGACGAGGACCGGGCCGCCATGGCGATGTTCTCGGCGGAGACGTCCTCCGCGAAATGGCAGGCGACCGCGTGCCCGGGTGCGAGGTCGCGCAGCTCCGGCGTCTCCGCCACACAGCGCTCGGGGTTCCCAAGTCGCTCGCGCAGCCAGCAGCGCGTATGGAAGCGGCAACCCGACGGCGGATTGGCCGGCGACGGGATGTCACCCTTCAGGATGATCCGCTTCTTGCGGTGCCGAGGGTCCGGGTCCGGGATCGCCGACAGGAGCGCG
>JADGQH010000083.1 GCA_017881985.1 Chloroflexota bacterium
GCCCGGCGCGTAGACGCTCGTCGGGTCCTTGACCATGAGGCCCTCGTTCCGGCGTTCGCGGGCAGCCGCGAAGACCGTCTCGAGCTCGTCGGCCGAGCCCACCTGGACGAGGCGCGAGAGCACGAAGCGGCCGGGCTCGGCATCGGCAAGGCGCAGCCCTTCCAGGCGTGCCCGGCGTTCCGCCAGCGGCAGTCCCATGAGTGGCTCCACGTCGCCGTCGCGGGGACCCAGTGCGAGCGCGTCGAACGCGACGTACGCGACAGGCACCTCGTCCCGCAGCCCGGCGGAGGGCTCCTTGCGACCGAGCCGCCGCTGGAGCGCCAGGAACGGGAGGACGACGCCGTCCCGGTACGCGAGGAGCTCGCCGTCGAGGACCCCGTCCCAGTCGAGCCGCCTCGCGGCCTCCACGACCTCCGGGAACTGCCCGCTCACGTCGTTGAGGTCGCGGCTGAACAGGCGTGCCTCCGGGCCACGCCGGTGGAGCTGGACGCGGATCCCGTCGTACTTGTCCTCGGTCCAGACCACGGGTCCAAGGCGGGTCATGATCTCGGCGGCATCCTCTGCCGGCGACGCCAGCATGAAGCGAAGCGGCCGAAAGAGGCGCAGGCGGGTCGTTCCCAGCCGATCCTCGCGGGCGAGCACCGCCGTCTCGCCGATGTCGCCGGTCAGCATGGCGGCATTCGAGACCGCCTGGGTCGACCGCCCGAACGCCTGCGCGATCGCGGCCTGGAGCAGCCCGTCGCGGAGGCCGATCCGGAGCTCGCCGGTCAGGATCTTGACCACGTACGTGGCGCTCAGCGCGTCGCAGCGCCGGAGCAGCGACTCGAAGGCGGCCGATTTGGCGGCAGGGCCCCCGGCGGAGACGATCGCCGCGAACGCGGTCGCGACCTCGGGGATGGTCGGGGACGCGGCGTCGGCCGCGCCCGGCTCGGGTTCGCCACGGAGATCCGGGCCAGCGGTGCCCGTGGGCTCCGGCGCGACGAGGGCGTGGCCGGGCGCGGCGGCCGGTGCCAGCGCGGCGAGGACGTCGCCGACGGCGAGGCCGAGATCGGAGTGCCGATCGTACGCGGCGGCAAGGGCCGCCCGATCCACTCCCGCGACCCGCGCCACGGCGTCGCCGATCGTCGCCCACCCGAGGCCTGCGACCCGGGCATCGGACTCGGCGAACGCACGGCCGGTGAAGAAGACGACGGCGTCGCGGAGCGCCCCGGGCTCCACGTCGCGCAGGTAGTCCGCGAGGAGGCGGGTCTTCTCGGACGTCCGGGTCGTCGAGGCGATCCGCCCGGCAACCTGGCTCCACCGGCGCATGGGCGGGATGGTATACGCTCGCAGGCATGCGAGCCCGCAGCTGGTTTCCCGCCGCGATCCCCGGCCGGACGGTCGTGCTGCGGCCGCACACGGCCCGCAACCTGCCGGCGTTCAAGCGCTGGTACGGCGACCCGGAGGTCGCCCGGCTGACCCGCTACCAGGAAGGCCCGATGCGGGCGGACGAGGTGGAGCGGTTCTTCGAGGCGCGCGTCGCCGGGGTCGGCTCGCTTGCGCTCGCCATCCACGTCGCGGGGTCGGACCGGCTGATCGGCACCTGCGCCTTCAGCCAGCTCGACGGGGACAACGGGTCGGCGCTGTTCCACATCACGATCGGCGAGCCCGATTGCTGGGGTCGCGGCTTCGGCTCGGAGGCGACGGCGCTCATGCTCGAGCACGCCTTCGGAGTCCTGGGCCTGCACCGCGTCTCACTCGCGGTCTTCGAGTACAACGAGCGCGCCATCCGGGCCTATCGACGGGTGGGCTTCACCGTGGAGGGCCGATCGCGCGAGGCGATCTGGCGCGGTGGCCGCTTCTGGGACGAGATCCAGATGAGCATCCTCGAGGACGAGTGGCGGGCGGCGCGCGAACGTGCCCTGGGGCTCGTGCCCGCCGAGGAGCCGGTCAGCTGAGCCACGGGCGCCGCCACCGGGGAGGGCGATGACGATGGGGAGCACCGGAGCGGCCGCGGACGCAGCGCGTCACGCGTTCGCAGACCAGGCCGCGGCCACGGGTCACGCCGTGGACAATGCGCGCGCCGCCGCGGATGGCCTGGAGGCCGCCTTCGCGACCGGCGTCCTGCAGCGCACGCCGGCGCTCGACACGATGCTCCGCGACCTCGCGGCCGCGCTGGAGGCGGACACGGAGGCCGGCGAGCGGCTGGGCGGGAAGTCCGCCGAGGCGGCCCGGTTCATCCTCCGGGCAATCGGCCGCGAGCTGGCCAACGCATGACCGGACCCCGTTCCTGCGGAACCGGCCGGTTCCCGATCACGAGACTGGAGTTGCAGCGATGACCGACCTTCGCCTCGGGATCAACCTCTGGAGTCAGGCCGCCACCTGGCCGGAAGTCCTCGCGGCCGCGCGCCGCGTCGACGCGCTCGGCTACGACTCGCTCTGGACCTGGGATCACCTCTACGCGATCTTCGGCGACCCGTACCAGCCCATCTTCGAGGGTCCGGGCATGCTCCCGGCGTGGGCGATGGCGACCGAGCGTGTCCGGCTGGGCCTGATGGTCGGCGCGAACACGTTCCGCAACCCGGGCCTCGTCGCGAAGCAGGTCGCGACGCTCGATCACGTCTCCGGGGGCCGCGCGATCCTCGGGCTCGGGGGCGCCTGGATGGAGCCCGAGCACACGGCGCATGGGATCCCGTTCGGAACCGGCCCTGGGCAGCGGCTCGACTGGCTCGACGAAGCGGTCGCGGCGATCCGGGCCCTTCTCGACGGCGGGACGGTGACGTCCCCCGAGGGCGGCCGCTATGCGTTCCGGGAGCTCCGCCACGCGCCGCTCCCGGTGCAGGAGCACCTCCCGATCCTGATCGGCGGAAACGGCCGCACGAAGACGCTCAGGACCATCGCCAGGTACGCCGACATGTGGAACGGCTTCGGGACGCCCGACGAGGTCCGCGAGCTCGACGGGGTGCTCCGCGCGCACTGCGCCAGTGTCGGACGGGATGAGCGCGAGGTGGAGCGGACGGCCAACCTGTGGATCTCGATCCGCGACACCGAGGCGGCCGCGCGCGACGCCTGGGCTGCCTGGATGGAGCACAACCGGACCCCGCTCGAGGACTCGCTCGAGCCGTCGCGCCCGCTCCTCGGCCCGCCCGGGGCGATCGCGGCGCGGCTGCGCGAATACGTCGACGCCGGCTTCTCGACGGTCATCGTCGAGGTCCCCGCCCCCTACGACGTCGAGACGCTGGAACGGTTGATCGGCGAGGTGAAGCCGCTCGTCGACGCCGGCCGCGCCTGACGCCCGCGAATGCCGGACCAGGCTGCCCGTGGGGCCGCGATCGTCGAGTACCAGCACGTCTCGAAGAGCTACGCAACGGCCAGGGCTGCACGCGGCGCGCCCGGCGCCGTCAACGACCTTTCGCTGACCGTCCCGGCCGGCAAGATCTGCGTGCTCGTGGGGCCGTCGGGCTGTGGCAAGACCACCAGCCTCAAGATGGTCAACCGGCTCATCGAGCCGACGAGCGGTCGCATCCTGATCGACGGCGCCGACATTGCCGGCCGCGACGCCACGGAGCTCCGGCGCGAGATCGGCTACGTGATCCAGCAGGTCGGCCTCTTCCCGCACCAGACGATCGGGGCCAACGTCGCGGTCGTGCCGCGCCTGCTCGGCTGGCCTGCGGCTCGCCAGCGCGAGCGCGCCGAGGAGCTGCTGGCACTCGTCGGGCTCGACCCTGCGCTCTACCGCGACCGCTACCCGGCCCAGCTCTCGGGCGGCGAGCGGCAGCGCGTGGGCGTGGCCCGTGCGCTCGCAGCCGACCCGCCGTTGATGCTCATGGACGAGCCGTTCGGAGCCGTTGACCCGATCGTCCGCGAGCGGCTCCAGAACGAATTCCTGCGCCTGCAGGCCGAGCTGGCGAAGACGATCCTGTTCGTCACCCACGACATCGACGAGGCGATCAAGATGGGCGACCTCGTCGCGGTCATGCAGGTCGGCGGGCACCTGGAGCAGTTCGCACCCCCGGCGGAGATCCTCGCGGCCCCCGCGTCGGAGTTCGTGGCCGACTTCGTGGGCGCCGATCGCGGCCTGAAGCGCCTCTCGCTGACGCGGGTGAGCGAGCTCGCGCTCCACCCGGTGGTGACCGCCCGGGTCGGCGACCCGGCGGAGGGCGCACGGGCCCGGACGCTCGCGGACCCGTTCCCGTACCTCCTCCTGCTCGACGCGTCGGACCGCCCGATCGGCTGGATCAGCCAGGGCCACATCCCGGCCACGGGCGCGCTCGCGGCGTCGCTCGCGACGCCGATGTCGCCGCTGCTCGATCGCCGGACCACGCTGAAGGACGCGCTCTCGATGATGCTGGACGCGGACGTCCAGACAGGGATCGTCGTGGACCGGACGGGCCGTCTCCGGGGCGTGCTCACCGTGGAGGCGATCGCGGCCGCGCTCCGCCCGAGCGCCGATCCCGAGGTCATCGCCTCCGCCACGGCCGCCGGCGGCGCATCCGCAGCTCCCCAGTCGGGCGCCGACGCGTGAGCGGCCGGCCGCGCGCGGGATGATCGACTGGGGCTGGCTGGCCGGCCACCTCGACGCGATCGCCTACCGGACATGGCAGCACGTCTACCTGGCGGCGCTGGGGGTCGGGATCGGGTTCGCGATCTCGTTCGTCCTCGCCCTCGTCGCGGCCAGGTATCGCATCCTCTACCCGCCGATCAGCGCGCTGGCCGGCATCCTCTTCACGATCCCGAGCCTGGCCCTCTTCGCCGCCCTCATCTCGATCACCGGGTTCTCCGTCGTGACCGCCGAGGTTCCCCTCGTCCTGTACACCCTCGTGATCCTGGTTCGGAACATCGTGGCCGGTCTCGACGCCGTCCCGGTCGACGTGGTCGAGGCCGCGGACGGCATGGGCCATTCCCGCCGCCAGCGGCTCTGGCGCGTGGAGCTGCCGCTGGCGCTCCCGCTGATCGTCGCCGGCCTCCGGCTTGCGACCGTCTCGACGATCGGCCTCGTCACGATCACGGGAACGATCAGCGACGCGTACGGCGGCCTGGGCTACTTCATCCTCGACGGCTACCACCGGGGCAACTTCCTGACCGAGATGTATGCCGGGGCGGTCCCCTCGATCCTCCTCGCGCTGGTCGCGGACCTCCTCTTCGTCCGGGCGCAGCGACGCGTCACCCCGTGGGCCCGGGCGCGAGCGACCGAGGCAGCCGCATGAACCTCGTGACGGAGACCGCGGCCTGGCTGACGAATCCCGCCCAGTGGGCCGGCCAGAGCGGGATCCCGAACCGGCTCCTCGAGCACGTGCTGATCGCGAGCATCTCGCTCGGGATCGCGCTCCTTCTCGCGCTGCCGGCGGGCCTGGCGATCGGCCACACGGGCCGGGGAGCCGCCGTGGCGGCGGGCGTGGCGAACCTCGGGCGCTCCCTGCCGTCGCTGGCCGTCATCGCGATCGCGATCCCGGTCACGGTGCTCGTCGACCCGGTGCTCGGCGGGACAGTCCTGCCGACGCTGGTGGCCATGGTCGTGCTCGCGATCCCGCCGATCCTCGTGAACGCCTATACCGGGATCGCCGAGGTGGACCGGGATCTCGTCGAGGCCGGCCGCGGCATGGGGATGCGCGAGCGCGAGATCCTCGCGGGGATCGAGCTGCCGGTGGCGCTCCCCGTCGTGCTCGGCGGCGTCCGGTCCGCGGCGGTCCAGATCGTGGCGACGGCGACCCTCGGCGCAATCTTCGGCAGCGGCGGGCTGGGACGCTTCCTCGTCGACGGGATCGCCCAGAACGACGACGGCCAGGTCTTCGGCGGCGTGGTCCTCGTGGCGGGGCTCGCGATCGCCACCGAGGTCGCGGTGGGGCTGCTCGAACGCCTCGCCAGGTCGCCGGGGCTGCGCGCCCCCGGGGCCCGGCCCGCGACCGAGTTGGCTCCGCCCTCACCGTTGCGCGGCGCGTAACGCCGGGCGGCCCCCCGGAGACCGAATCGGAGCGTTCGGGCGGGAGCCGATATAGTCTGCCGACCCGATGCGGCCTGACCCAGGCCAGACACGGGCAACAGCAAGGAGGCGACCCATGCGGTTCACCCGCGTGCTCGCCCTCGGGGCGTCGGCACTGGTGCTTCTCAGCGCCTGCTCGACGGGTGGGGGCAGCAAGCCGACCGTGAAGGTCGGATCGGACGGCTTCTACGAAGCCAAGCTCATGGCCGAGATCTATTCGCAGGCCCTCGAGGCCGGCGGCTACACGGTCGATCGAACCGGCATCGGGATCGGAGCCCGCAAGGTCTCCGCCCCGGCGCTCGAGAGCGGCCAGATCGACCTCAAGCCCGAGTACATCGGGAGCGGCCTGGCGTTCTACGAGCCGGGCAAGCAGACGGGCGACCCGGCCGCCAACGCGACGGCCCTCCAGGCGGTCCTGACGACGAAGGGCGGCGGGATCACGGTCCTGACCTACTCCCCTGCCGCCGATCAGAACGCGTTCGTGGTCCGCAAGGACACCGCCACCCAGCTCAACCTGGCGAAGCTGAGCGATACCACCGCGGTGCAGGACCAGCTCAAGTGGGGCCTCGCGACCGACTGCAAGACGAACGCCGTCTGCGCGGCTGCCCTCAAGTCGGCCTATGGTCTCGACCCGAAGAACATCACCCCGCTCGCCGCCTGCGACACGCCGATGGCGCAGGCCCTCGTCAACAAGACGATCGACGTGGCCGAGCTCTGCTCGACCCAGCCCGACATCGCCGTCAACGGCTTCGTCGTGCTCACCGATGACAAGCAGACGCAGCCGGCCGACAACCTCGCCCCGCTCGTGCGGAACGACCTCCTTGCCAAGGTGGACAAGACCTCGTTCGAGAAGATCCTCAACGACGTCTCGGCGAAGATGGACACGGCCACGCTGACCGACCTGGGCAAGCAGATCACGGTCGACAAGAAGGACATCGCCGCCGTGGCGAAGGCCTGGCTCCAGACCACGGGCCTCATCAAGTAGGCAATCGGCGCGAGCCGTTTCGTAACCGCGAGCCCGCCGGAGACGGCGGGCTCGTCGATTCCGGGACCGCCGACCGAGCCCTGCAGAGCCGTGGGGACCGCGCCGGCCCGCGGCCGGGACTACCGAACCGACGGGGCCGCGCCCGCCGGCGCTCGACGCCAGCCGAGCCGCAGGAGCGCGATCGCGCCGCCGGCCGAGGTCAGGACCAGGATGACGACATGGACCAGCACGGCCAGCGCGACCGCCGGGTCCGCGCCGACGCCGAAGACGGCCGCGACCTGGACCGCCGCCAGCTCGAACGTCCCGAGGTAGCCGGGTCCGGCCGGGATTGCCGTCGCCAGGGAGACGCCCGCGGCCAGGAGGGCGGCCTGCCCCCAGGTCAGCTCGACGCCGACGGCCTGGCCCGCCGCCGCGAACGCGACGACCGTGGCGCTCCAGGCGACGACGCTCCAGGCGACGGCGACCGCCACGGTCCGCGGCCGCCCGGCCACGGCCAGCCCGCCGCGGAGCCGGCCGGCAAGGCGGATCACGGACGGCCATCGCTCCACGGCCGCGAGGACGCGGTCCGCGTACGGCAGCCGATGCGCGACCAGGGCGACGGCGAGCGCCACCACGAGCAGCCCCGTGAGGCCCACGCCCACGAGCACGGCGCTCGCCACGATTCCCCGGACGTGGAGCAGGAGGATCGCCGCCGACGCGATCGCCACGAGGACCACCGTATCGACGACGCGCTCGACGACGATCGTGCCGAGGGTCGTGGCGCGGCTCATCCCCTCACGGTCGCCCAGGTAGTGGCTGCGCACAAGCTCGCCCAGGCGGGCCGGCAGGACGTTGTTGGCGAGGTAGCCGACCAGCAGGTAGCCGAGCACCGGCACGAACCGGACGGGCTGGATGGGGGCCAGCAGCCCCTGCCAGCGGATCGTCCGGCATGCCACGTCGATCCCGATGAAGGCCGCGACGGCGAGCACCCAGGCCGGGGTCGCGTTCCCGAGCACCCGCCCGACCGCCGCGACGTCGATCTGTCGAACCACGAGCGCAAGCGCAACGACCGAGATTGCGATCCCGATCCCGCCGCGAATCAGCGATCGGCGCATGCGCCCGCGCAGCCTCGTCCGCCGGGCCGGTTCAGTCGCGCGGCGCGCGTGGTGTCAGCTTCGGCGAGGGCCGGACGCGGACCCGGTGGAGCACGAACCGGGCGACGACTCGCAGCGTCGAGAGCCCGTAGACCACGCTCCGCCTGAAGCCGACGGAGCTCGCCTCCTCGAAGTAGCGCGTCGGGACGGCGATCTCGCCGATCCGGAACCCCCCCGCCGCCACGACCTGGGAGACCAGCTCCTGGTCGAACACGAAGTCGTCGGAGTTGCGGTGATACGGGATCGTCTCGAGGAGTCGCCGCGAGTAGGCCCGGAAGCCGGTGTGATACTCGGAGAGCCGCAGCCCGAAGGCGAAGTTCTCGAGGGCCGTCAGGAAGCGGTTGGAGATGAACTTCCAGGTCGGCATGCCGCCGGCCCGCGGATCACCGAGGAAGCGGCTGCCGAGCATGAGGTCCGCGTCCCCGCGCAGGATCGGCTCCACGAGCGCCGGAATGCGGGTCGCGTCGTACTGGTAGTCGGGGTGCAGCATGATCACGACCTCGGCACCCATCTCCAGGGCCGCGTCGTAGCACGTCTTCTGGTTGCCGCCGTAGCCGCGGTTCTGGCGGTGGACGATCACGTCCAGGCCGAGCTGCTTCGCGATCTCGACCGTCTCGTCGCGACTCACGTCGTCGACGAGGATGATCCGCTCCACGAGGTCGTGGGGGATGTCGGCGTAGGTCCGCTCCAGGGTCCGGGCCGCGTTGTAGGCGGGCATCACGATCACGATGCGGTGGCCCGCCATCGCCTCGCGGGCGGCGGCGTCATGCGGCTGGCGGCCCTGCTGCTCCATCCGCGAAGCGTAACGACTTGGCGGCACGCGTGGACGATTCGGGCAGAGGGCGGCGATGGACCGCGCCCACCCCGATCGGCGAGAATGCCGCCACCCTCACGGAGAACCCCAATGTTCGAGCGACTCTTCGGCGCCCGGGGCCAGGATCCGGCCACGGCTTCACGCGTCCCGCCGGGTCAGTACCTCACCGAGAAGTTTCCGGTCCTCCACTACGGCAGCGTGCCGAAGGCCGACCTGGCGGCCTGGGACCTCCGCGTCCACGGGCTGGTCGGCACGCCGCTCACGTTCACCTGGGACCAGTTCCAGGCGCTGCCGCGCGCCGGGATGACCGCGGACATCCACTGCGTGACGCGCTGGTCCAAGCTGGACACGACCTGGCAGGGCGTGCCGATCCGGGCGATCCTGGAGATGGCCCAGGTCCTGCCCGAGGCGACCCACGTGCTCGTCCACTGCGAGCAGGGCTACACCACGAACCTGCCGCTCGAGGTCCTCGGCGATGCGGACGTCCTGCTGGCGGACCGGTACGAGGGGCAGCCGCTCGAGCCCGAGCACGGCTATCCGCTCCGCCTCGTCGTCCCCAAGCGCTACTTCTGGAAGAGCGCGAAATGGGTCCGGGCGCTGGAGTTCCTGGACCACGACATCCGCGGCTTCTGGGAGCGCTACGGCTACAACAACGACGCCGACCCGTGGAAGGAGGAGCGCTTCAGCGAGGAGTGACCGAGGCGTGCGCGCGCTTCAGGCCTTCGCGTCCGCCAGGTCGGCACGGCGGTGGCGCGGGTAGATGATCAGGAGGCTGCCGGGGCCGTCCCCGATGTTCTCGACGTCGTGGGGGATGCTCGGGTCCCAGGCCAGGTAGTCGCCCGGCCCCAGCTCGAGGGTGTGCTCGCCCTGCGTCATGCGCCAGCGACCGCTGAGCACGACGTGATGCTCGTCGCCCGCGTGCGCGTGGACCCCCGTGCGGTGCCCCGCGGGAACGACGGCCTCGATGATGCAGAGGTCCCGGGACGTGCCGCCGTCGACCTCCGTTGCCTCCGCGAGGTCCCCTGCCGCCGACCGGGGCCGGTCCGCGGCGCGCACGACGCGCGGGGCGGGGCTGGAGTCCACGAGGAGCCACGCCATGGGAACGTCGAGCGCCGCTGCGATCTCGCCGAGCGCATCGAGCGAGGGCATCGCCTTCTCGTTCTCGATCTGCGACAGGTAGCCGATGTTGAGGCCGCTTCGCTCCGCGACCCGGGCGAGCGTCATGGCCCGCTCGCGACGCCACCGGCGGATCTCCCGACCGACCGGCGGGCGCCTGGCTCCAGTCGGCTGATCTTTGACCTCGCCCAACCCTCTTGACCTCCACGCAACAACATGCGATAGTTTGCTCGTCAACAGTCTGGTTTGCCAGCAGTCAACAGTCAAGCCGGATGACAACTCCAGGGAAGGGGTCGAGGACATGAAGATCGCGATCATCGGGACAGGCAACGTCGGCCAGGCCATCGGCGGTTCGCTGGTCCGGGCAGGCCACACCGTGACGTTCGCCGCGCGCGACGGAGCCACCACCAGGCAGGTCGCAGCGACAGCCGGGGCATCGGCTTCCGCGAGCCCGGCCGACGCGGCGCGCGGTGCCGAGGTGATCATTCTCGCGGTCCCCTACCTGGCCGCGGAGCAGGTCGCCGCGGAGCTCGACGGACAGGCGGCCGGCAAGGTCGTCATCGACGCGACCAACCCCATCAAGGCGGACTATTCCGGCCTTTCGACAGAGACCGGTGGATCGGGCGCCGAGCGCTTCGCCCAGCTTCTCGAAGGCGCGCACGTCGTGAAGGCATTCAACACGCTTTTCGCATCCGTCCAGGCCGATCCGGGCGGGCACGGGAGCGCCCTCGACCTGCTGTACGCGACGGACGACGCGTCGGCAAAGGCGGTCGTCATCGCGCTGGCCTCGTCGCTGGGCCTCCGGCCGGTGAGCGTCGGTCCCCTCGCGGCGTCGCGCGAGCTGGAAGCCATGGCCTGGCTTAACATCCGGCTCCAGATGATCAGCGGCGGCGACTGGCGCTCGACCTTCGTCCTCGTGGACGCGCCCGCGGCCGCCACGGCAGCGTAGGTGGCGACCACATGACCGATCTCTCCTCGGACTGGAGCCCGACGACGGCCGCGCCGGCGCCGGGTTCCTCGCCGGCCGGGCCCATGCCGGCCATCTACCTCGGGCACGGGGCGCCGCCACTCCTCGAGGACGAGGAGTGGATGGGCGAGCTCGGGGCGTGGGGCGCCTCGCTTCCGCGACCACGCTCCATCCTCATCGTGAGCGCGCACTGGCAGACCGCGCCGGTCGCGCTCAGCGCGACGGGGCGCGTGCCGCTGGTCTACGACTTCTACGGCTTCCCGGAGCACTACTACCGGATGACCTACGACGCGCCCGGGGCGCCGGACCTCGCGGCGCGG
>JADGQH010000084.1 GCA_017881985.1 Chloroflexota bacterium
GTGGTATCCGAGGTAGATCCGGCTGACGCCCACCGCGAGCGCCACGACCACCGCCATGACGACGGCCGCGATGCCCAGCCTGCGACCGAACACCGACCAGGCGATGAGCGCGAGGGCCACGTAGAAGATGATCCCGTTCATCGTGTGGCCGCTCGGGAAGCTGTAGTCGGGCAGCACCTGCGCCCAGGGCAGCTGTTGTCGCGGTCGTGCGAAGAAGAGCTTCATCAGCTCGTTGAGCACCAGTCTCCCGCCGCACGCGATGGCCAGGAACAACGCCTCACGCGGCCGGTGGGCCAGGATCAGCCAGCTGATCGCGATGGCGAACAATGGCGGGATTGCGAGGTTCGAGACCATGAACGTGGCGGCCTGCATGACGCTATCCAGGCCCGTCGATGCGAGCCCGTGGAGAAACGGCGTGGCGATGGTGTCGAGAACGATCACTTCCCTGTCGCGGATCGACTCGGCCAGCAGGCCCAGCACCACGAGACACGCAAGGAGGGCGATGAATCCAGCCGCGACCGTGACCGAGGCGGTGCGGACTGGCGTCCGTACGGCCGACCGGAGTGGGCCGCGGCTTGCCGCGCCTGTCGGTAGCCGCGCCTCCGATACCGCGCCGTCGTTCGGCTTCATGCGTGCCTCCGTTGTACGCATCCCCCCGCGAGAATGGTACAAAGGGGTCCATGCCAACCCTTCTCCTGGGGCCGCTCCTGCGCTACGTGAGCGAGCACGACGCGACGGTGTGGGTCGAGACCGCTGCCCCAGGCATGGTCGAGGTCCGCGCCGGAACGACGAGCGGCAGCGGGCACACCTTCACGGTTGCGCGACATCACTACGCCGTCGTCGTCGTGACCGGGCTTACCGCCGGGTCGTCGACTCCATACGAGGTTCTGCTCGATGGGGACCTGGTCTGGCCTCCGCCGGGAGCGCCCTATCCGCCGAGCAGGATCAGGACCTTCTCGCCCGGCCGGCCGGTCCGGCTCCTCTTCGGCTCCTGCCGCGAGCCGTCCCCCGGCGGGCAGCGCGAAGGTTCGGGCATGGATCCCGACGTGCTGGATGCCTACGCGGTACGCATGGCCAGTCAGGCCCACGAGGAGTGGCCCGACGCGCTTCTGATGGTCGGCGACCAGGTCTATGCGGACGACACGTCCGCGACAGTCCAGCGCTTCATTCGACGCCGCCGGGACGTTCGTCGCGCGCCCCACCTCGAGGTCGCCGACTTCGAGGAGTACACCCGGCTGTACTACGAATCCTGGGGCGATCCGAATATCCGCTGGCTGCTCTCGACGCTCCCTACGTGCATGATCTTCGACGATCACGACGTCCGGGATGACTGGAACACGTCGCATGCGTGGCGCCAGGAGATGCAGGCGACCCCATGGTGGGAGGAGCGGATCACCGGCGCGCTCATGTCGTACTGGATCTACCAGCACCTGGGCAACCTGTCGCCCGCCGGCCTCGCCGCGAACGAGGTATACGCCGCGGTCCACGCTCTCCCTGACGGCGAGGCGGCCCTGCGGGCGTTCGCCGAGGCGGCCGACCGCGAGGCCGACGGCGCCAAGGGCGCCATGTGGTCCTACCGGCGGGACCTCGGGCCCGTGCGCCTGCTGGTCATCGATTCGCGTTGCGGCCGGATCCTGGCCGACGGCCGGCGATCCATGGTCGGCGAGGCGGAGTTCGCCTGGATCGAAGCGCAGGCGGACGACGGCCCGTATGACCACCTCGTCGTGGGGACCTCGCTGCCCTGGCTCCTGCCGCGCGCCCTCCACGACGTGGAATCGTGGGACGAGGCGCTCTGCGCCGGAACTCGCGGCCGCCGCTTCGCCAGGTTCGGGGAGTCACTGCGACGGGCCGTCGATCTCGAGCACTGGGCGGCCTTTCGGGGGTCGTTCGACCGGCTGGCGGGGCTCTTCGCGCGAGTCGGTCGCGGCGAGCACGGCTGGGCTGCGCCCGCCACGATCTGTGTCGTCTCGGGGGACGTGCACCACACGTACGTATCCGAGGCCGACTACCCGCAGCCGCTCGCGTCGCGCGTGTACCAGATCACCTGCTCGCCGATCCACAACACGATTCCGCGCGTCATGCGCATCGTCTTCCGCGTGGGCTGGAGCAACACGGCGGAGCGCCTCACCCACGCCCTCGGCCGTTTCGCCGGTGTTCCGCCCCTGCCGATCTACTGGCACCATCCGACGGGTCCGCACTTCGGCAACGAGCTGGCGCTGCTCGTCTTCGACGGCCGCTCCGCCCGGGTCGTGCTCGAACGTGCGGTGCGCCCGGGGAAGCGGGCTCCCGGGGAGGCCGGCGATGGGTCGCAGCCGGGCCTGGCGATCGTGGTCGACCACCCGCTGACGGACGGTGCGAACACCTAGGTCGCTCGCTGGCGCTGTCGATCGCGACCCGGGCGCGTGAGCCAGCCGTAGACGCCGAGGACTCCCATCGCGCCCAGCAGACCTCCCAGGACATCGGATGGGTAGTGGACGTTGATGGCCATGCGGGCGAGCCCGACGAGCAGGACCCAGACGATGACGACCAGCCAGACGACAACCCGCGCGGCGAGCGGCCGTCGGCTCCGCCAGAACCGGATGGCGATGATGCCGAGGATCGTCAACGCCTCCAGGACGTGGCCAGATGGGTAGCTGTACACGACACCGGGGATGGTGGGATCGGTTCCCGACGGCCGCGGTCGCGCAACCAGCTGCTTGAAGCCCTCGCTCCCAGCCGTGATCGCGATGAGCGTGACCGCCACGATGAGCGCCTCCCGGCGTCGCCTCGTGAAGAAGAGCCACCCGACCAGCCCAACCCCGATCACGATCAGCGGGATGTTCGCCGACGAAGAGAAGGCCTGCCACACGTCCGGCAGGCCGTCCAGGGTTCTCGCGAACGCCAGGACTGGCTGATCGAACGGGATGACAACTCTGCTCGCCACGATCACGGTGAGCAGGCCAAAGCCGACAAGCCCGACGACGGCGAGGGCAAGCCACGCGGCGCTGGTGCCGACCCCGGCCACGCCAGCGATCGCTGCAATCGGGTGGCCCTGCGCACGTGCAGGGTTCCGGAGCCTGCGCGGGCCTGTCTGCTGATTGGTCGTGTCGGTGGTCATGGCGTGCTGACGATGGCGAGCCGCTGCGTTCGCGGATCCTACCGACGCCACCTCCGGCGTTGCATTCGCGCTGCAAACGGAGGGGCGCCATGCGGCGACGGTCGTTCCGCGGCACGAGGCTGTCGTCACGCGCATGCAATCTCGGACGCTCGCGGGAGACCCGTCCGAAATGTGCTCTCACGGATGCTTGGACCGGCGGCGGTCGCGCCGACAACACACCGAAGGGGACGAGAATGCTCGATAGCCTGCCCGAGACATCAAAGGGGAATTCGCGAACCGTGCTCCTGCCGGTCGCCATCCTGGTTGTGATGCTCATGCTCACCGCCCTGATGGGCTCGCCGCCCCCGGGAATGTAGGCGACCGTGACCATCCTCATCTCGTTCTTCGGGTTCGCCGGCCGGATCGCGGGATCTCTCCTCACGAGCGCGCTCGGCTGGGCCAGCAGCCTGTTGTTCGGGCGTGTGCCACGGTCCCACCAGGTCTTCCTGGTCCTGATGATGGCGGGGTCCTTCACCTGGCTCCTTTGTGTCCTGGGGCTGGTGCTCCCGAGCATCGTCGCGCTGCTCCTCAGCGCGACGCCCCACCCTCCCTTCGTCGACCAGGCCTGGCTCGCCTTCGTGCTGCTCGTCGGGGTGATCTTCCTGCCGCTCGGCGTGGGCCTCGCGGGGTACCTCGTGCCCGCCGCGGGCGAGCGTCCGGGCGGGGCGGCAATGGTCCGCGACCTGCTCCGCGGCTATCTCCTCGCGCCCCTGGTCAGCGGTCTCCTGCTTCTTCAGATGTGCATGAGGCCTGGATGACCCGGTCACCGCGCCAGCCCGCGCGGCCGGCCACGACGATGAGGGCAGGCCAGTCCGCCTCCGGCCGCGCGGGGGAAATGCAGAGCGGGACGACCTCGGGTGTCGAACGGAGGTAGGCTCAGGTCCCAACTCGTGAGCCCATATCTCCTCAAGATGTGGTCCGACAGCTTGCAGATCGAGCACCACGGTCCGGTCCGACGTCGGGCGAGGTTGTGCTTGAGGCATCCCCAAGCCAACCGTTCAGGAGTGGCCGGCCAATCGGCCGGCCACTCCTGGAAGATGAGCGGCTTTCAGCGGGGTTCGCGGGTCGCCCGGTCCGCTCCCTCGTGGGCCTGGCGATGGAGGCTGTCGACCTCGTCGCCCACTTTGTCGCCTGCCTTGCCCAAGCCGTCCCGGATTCGATCCCCGGCGTTGCCCACGTCGTCCTTGAGCTGATGGCCATCGGCCTCACGAGCGGCTCCCTTCGCGTCCGTCTTGAGATCTCGAAGGGTGTCCTTGGTGTCCATCTTGGTTGACACTCCTGCATCCGCGCGTTCCGCGATCAAATGGTCGCGCGCCACGTCGCCGTGACCCGCCGAATGTACCGGTCCGCGGGTTGCGCCCGGGCGATCCAACCGCGTTGACGGCATTTCAGTCTCGTCGCGAGTCGATTGGAAGACCCGGTGCGTGTCGACTGTGGGACTGGTTCTACCCGGGGCGCGGGGGTGCTTCAAGCAGGCGGTGTCGGCTCGGATCCACTAGGCCGGCAGGGAAGTCGTCCCTGGTGAAGACGAAGAATGAACCGTTCGCCCCGGCGAGCCCCACGACACCTCTGGTCGCGTGGCGACTCTCGATGGAATTGGGCCGGCGGAGCAGCCTTCGACGTACCGTGTCACTCTCGAAGGAGGCCACGGGGAGACGAGCCCTGCTCGATCCCGCCAACAAACGGCAGGACCGGGACGCTCTTCAGCGAGCGTGCTGCGACCAAACGGGTTGTGCCCTGGCCGGTGGGGCCCATCACCCAAGAAGCGTAGCGTGAGGATGCGACGGACGAGTGCCTCCGTCCGGACTGGCAGGTCGGGCCATGACCAGGATCATCCGTGGCCACAATCGATTGAACGGGCTGAGATTCAGCGCGGTGGAGTTCGGCATCGTCGGGCTCGTCGCGGCCGCTCTCGCTGGGTACTTCGTGCTCTTCGGCTCGGTCCTCCTCGGTGTCGCTGCTCTCGGCATCGCCTCCAACTGCCTTCCGGTCGTATCGCTTGCGATCAGCTCAATGCGCTCCGGCGAGTCGGACATCGGCCTGCGGGCAATGCTCCGGCCAGCCGTGCGCGCAGCGGCGCTCCGGGACCACCCCACGATGCAGAGGGACACCTACATCCTTGCCGGAGCGACGTTGCTGCCGTTCGTCGTCGCCCTCGCTGTCGCGGTCGAAGTGCGCTCGAAACGAATCAGGGGCGGTGGCGCGCGTCCGTAGGACGACGGGCACGGGGCTGCACCATGAGCGGCAACAGTGTCGACCGCGGGCAGGGTCACGACGCGGACGAGGCGGGCAAGCCTGATCACTGGAGGCATGTGAACTCGTTCCGCGGGCAGGTCCGGACCTCGCTCCTGGCACTGGGTCGGGTCTCGCTCGAAGGAATCAGCTGTGCCGCCGGACAGGTGCCCACCGCTCGACACGAACGCTTCTGTGACGGTCCGCGCCATCACGGACGCGGGTCGTCATTGCTCGCGTCGATCGGCGATCGTGCGGACGGACGCCCGCGCGGTGACCTTGCGCGCGGCCATCCGCCTGCCGAGCGCTTCAAGCTCCGAGGGATCGAAGATGCGGCGGGCCTTCGCGAACATCTCCGTCTCTTCCTCTTCGATGTGATGCTCGACGTTTTCCCGCATGACGGTCGCCTTTGCACCCCAGGCTTCGTTGTCCGTCGGGAGGTCCGTCAGTTCGCCGAGCAGGGTGTCGACGACGTTGTGCTCCTCGATCCCCTCGAGCACGATGTCCCTGGCCCTGGGGTGCTCCTTGAGGGCCGGGTAGAAGATCTCCTCCTCGATCGTCTCGTGGACCGTCAGTTCGGCCTTGATCCGATCGAAGAGATCGCGGCGAGCAACCCGCGCGCGGGCTGTCGTGGCATCGAGTCGGACGAGCAGCCCCTTGACCTTGACGTGGTCTCGCTCGAGCATCGTGATCGCGTTCATGTCGACAACTCCAACAACGGTGATCGCACCGCAGTCATCCGCGCTCCGTCGGAGTCGCATGGCCGCGGCGAACGGGAGTGGAGCTGCCCGCCGCGCGCGTAACGCGGCGAGCAGCACGGCGAATGGGACGAGATCCGTTCGTGCTGAGCATGATGCGAGCGGCCACCTTGCCCCTGAGCACACGGGCCGGGGCGCTTACGTTGCAGCGACGCGGCAATCCACGGCGCGGGCAGGCCCGTGGGTCAGATGCTCGGCTCGGTATCGGCGAAGGTGCCCGGGTGGTTGCGCTGCTCGGCGTCTTCCTCGGGAGTCGTCTCCTCGCCGACAGCGAAGCCGCCACGAGTGTGGAGTCGCCGTTCCGCGTTCTCATCTGGCAGCCGTTCCTGGCCGGTCGCGAAACTTCCGCGATGAAGGACACGGTCCTCGGCATCCCGGTCCGGGAGCGTTTCCTCGCCTGCTGCAAAGGTTCCCGTGATCATCGAGCTATGCGCCTCGGTCCGGCTGATCGTGGGGTCCGTGCGGTCGAACGGCGGGTCCGTTTGGCCAAGGTCGGGATCGGCAGTGCTCACCGGCGCCCTCGTCTCGGAGACGCGCGTGCCTCTTTCGTTCATCGTTCCCCTTCCCGGGCTCCGTCGTGGAGCCCCAGGGCCGGATCGCCCGGCCACTCGATACGCCGCCCGCCGCCGCACTCGTCAGGCGCACCGCCTCATCTCGAGATTCGACGACGGGTTGAATGACCAGGTCGCCGGACCGGAACTGGCCGATGTGACGGCGACGCCAAGATCATCTCGAGCAACCCATTGCAGAAGCATCGTTGAAGCGGGCACGCGCATTGCCGCTTCAAACAGACCTTGGGCTCGTTTGACTTACCCTGCTCGATCCGGAGAGGTGCCCGACCGCGTCCGCGAGCGGCCGCGTTGTGCAGGCCGGCGTGCCCAGCTGGCTCATCGGACGCCGCGTGTGGGCGTGCTGCCCGGATTGGATCTCACGTACCTTCCGCGGCCCGGACCTTCTCGGGATCCGTGGTGAATGGACCGTGGAGGACGCGCGCGACCACGAGCGCCCCGAGAGCGCCGAGCGCAGGTCCGGCAATGTAGATCCACACATCAACGAGGGAGCCCGAGACGACTGCCGGACCGAGGGATCGCGCCGGATTCATTGACGCGCCTGTCAAGGGACCCGCCCAGAGGCCACACAACGCGATCGTCGCACCGACCGCCAGCGCGGAATCAGTCCCGACGACCCGGTATCGGTCGGCCGTCCCCAGGATCACGGTAACCAGGAAGAGGGTGGCGAGACCCTCGATCGCCACGGCCGGCGCAGCGCCGACCATGGGTCGCGTCACTCCAAGACCGCCGACGTCGCCGAGCAGGGCCCGGAAGACCACGGCGCCCGCGATCGCGCCACCCAGCTGGGCGATCCAATAGGCAGGCAGCCACCGTGCCGGGAAGAGCCGCTTGATCACGAACGCCGCGCTCACGACGGGGTTGAAGTGCGCGCCGGAGATGTCACCAAGCGCGTAGATGAACGCTCCAACAAGAAGCCCCGGTGCAATCGCCCGAACCGCGTCGTTGGATGCCCCGGGTACGGACGCCCCAAGGTCGATGCCCGCACCGACCCAGACGAGCGCGAATGTCCCCAGGAATTCCGCGAGGCACTTGCGGCCCAGACTCACTCTGTAGCCTGCTTCCGTCGCCGGACTCCCGTCGTCAGGTTGCCCTCGCCCGGTCCTCGGGCCGGCAGCCGACCTCGGCTGCCACGCGTCTTCCCACCCGTGACGTGTCGCGTTGCGCGCGGGAGGGGCTGAGCCGACCTGGCGGTTTCGTGAGGCGCCTTCCAATCGGTCGGCCCGGCCGAAGAGCACGGGGTCGTTCACCGTCCCAAAGCAACAGAGGTCGAAGCCGGCCCCTCCGAGCCGGCCAGAACGGCGGTCTTCGGACGGTAGGCCACAGCCACACAAGTTGGAGTCGACGTCGTCGGGCCTCCCGTGGCGTTCGCGCCCAACGCGAGTTCGAGACCCGATTCGCGCGTCGGCCATCGCGAGAACCTCCCTCTTGGACACGCCCGAGAGGAATTCGGGCCGCCCTCGCACGATCTCCGATCAGTGATTGCCGTCGGATCGACACGGGTGCGGTCCGCCTTGCGGACTCCTTCCAACCGCAGGACGCTCCGGGCGGAGGACAGGTGGGGGCCCGGCGGCCCGCCGTTCTACGAAGCGACGTTTCGCGACCCTAGAGTTCCCGGGAGCGAGAGGTCTGCAACGAGATCGAAGGCATTCATAGCGCGCCGGCGATTCGTTCCGTGAGACGCTGTTGGCGGCCTGACACTCGGGCTGAATAGGGCCTTAGGCGGGTCGCCGACCTCGGTCCGAGATTAGGAGACTGACCGTGGCTGAGCTCACGACGAAGCGGCGGGACAAGCTTCGTACCTCGCAGTTCGCATACGTCGACTCGAAGGGCGGGGAGCACCTCCCTATCCACGACGAATCGCATGTGCGGAACGCGATTGCCCGCTTCAACCAGACCGATTTCGAGAGCGCGGCAGCCAAGGAACGCGCCAGGCGCAAGATCCTGGCCGCGGCGCGGCGCCACGGAATCGAGGTCGACGACGACTCGAACATCCAGCGGCCGAGCCGGCAGCACCGGGCCGCATCGAGCTAGCCACGCTCCCGAAACACGAACCTGAGGCGGACAACGGCGGCCCTCGTCGAGCTGCCGTCGCGTCCAGTGGGCGACGATCCAGCGCCGGGCCGGACGCCGACTTGGTCAGGCCGTCGGCTTGGTGTCGCCGAACGTGCCCGGATGCGCCCGCTTCTCGGCGTCCTCCGCCGGCTTCTCCTCTTGGCCTACGCCGAAGCCACCGCGCGCGTGCACGCGTCGCTCGGCGTTCTCGTCCGGCTTCGTCTCTTCGCCGGACGCGAAGTTGCCACGACGCCGGATGCGATCCTCGGCGTCCTTCTCGGGTGTGGTCTCCTCGCCCTCGGCGAACGTGCCCGTCTTGATCGTCTCGTGCGTATCGGAGTCGCTCATGGTTCCCCCATTCAGGCCCCCGGTGGGGCCGGTGCCCTGGGCCGGGATCTCCCGGCGCATGCGTTCGAAGCGCTCGGCCACGACGCGGAGTCCCTGGACCGCCTCAGCGGCCAGGACCGTCTGGCCGAGCGCCTCGGAGATGAGAGCGCGGCGGCGGGCGAGGACGGCCGAGCGGGTGTGCGAGCCGGCGTGCGTCAGTCGGACGCGTGTGGCGCGCCCGTCGTCGGGATCCCGTTCGAGATGGACCAAGCCCCGCCGCTGGAGGCGTTGGACGAGGCGACTGGCGGCTGGAAGCGGTACGCCGACGCCGTCGCCGACGTGGCCGATCCGGGTGCCCGCCGGATCGTCCCCGACGATGAGGAGCGCACGCCATTGGAGCAGGCTCAGGTCGAGCCCGGGCGTCGCTTCCGCGAGTGCCCAGGTCGTCATGCCGACCGTGGCTCGCGCCACGCTCTCGATCGCCTGCACCGCGGCGTCATCGCTCATCACGTGCATCGTACCAGATTAGTTAGCATATGACAATCAATCTCAAACCCGCCGACGAACCCGGGCTGCTAGCCGCAGGTGAACGCGCTTCGAAGCCCCGCAGTGGTTCGCCGGCTCTTGGCACCCGTGGTTCAAGTGAAACGGGCACGGCGGCAGATGGACAGCGCGGGGAAGCCAGGTCACGTGGAGACCCGCGAGAAGGGGACGACGCGTGCCACGACGCATCGGGGCGTCGGATCGTGCTTCTGAGGATCGGATGACGACCGTCCAGCCGGGCTCAGAACGGAGGGCGCCCGAAGGCGGCTAGTATCTTCAGCAGCAACCAGTCTGTTCCCCCAGGAGACCCGTTGACCGCTTCCGTCCCCGAAGCCATGCGCGATCTGTTCGACGAGCCGGCAGTGGCCCACGTCTCCTATCTCAATGACGCGGGTCAGATCGTGACCTTCCCGATGTGGGTCGACTTCGACGGCACGAATCTCAGCGTCAGCTCGCCCGTCGGCTCGCGGAAGGGGCAGGCCGTTCGCCGTCGTCCGCAGGTAGCGGTGTCGATCGTGAGCACGAAGAACCCATGGCACTGGCTGTCGGTGAGCGGCCGGGTCGTCGCCATCCGGCCCGACGAGGATCTCGCCTGGATCGACCGCATGTCGCAGAAGTACGCGGGGCAGCTCTATCAGCGGCGCAGCCCTCGGGAGGTCTTCATGATCGAGATCGACCGCGTCGGGTCCTCGGACTCGTGGGGGAGCTGAGGAGGATGTCGTCCATGACCGACCCAGAACCGGGCCGCCCGCTCCTGCGCACGATGCGGCGGGTGCGCTCCGTGCGCTCCTTCCGCCCCGATCCCGTTCCCGACGCGCTCCTCACGGAGATCCTCGAGGTCGCACGCTGGACGGGCAGCGGCTCGAACCGCCAGCCCTGGACGTTCATCGTCGTGCGCGAGCCGGCGACGCTCGGCGCGATCGCGGCGGCGTCGCCCAACGTCGGTCACGTCGCCGGGGCGGCCGCCGCGATCGTCATCGTCATGGACGGCGGCATGCCCGAGATCGAGACGTTCGACGAAGGGCGGGTCACCGAACGGATCCTGGTCGCGGCCACGGCCCTTGGCCTGGCCTCGGCCATCGGCTGGATCATGTCGGGCGGGGCGGCCGCGGTCGGCGCGCTCCTCGGCGTCCCGGAGGGTCGGCGGGTCCGGACCCTCGTCTCGCTGGGCTACCCGACCGAGGAAGCGTCGCGGCCCAAGTCCGCTCCGGGCGCCGCCCGGCGACCCCTCGCGGAGATGGTGCGCTTCGAGCGGTTCTCCTGAGGGCTGCCCCGCCTCCTGGACCCTGACGGGTGCGGCGCAGGCGAGCGCGCTGCCCGCCCATTCCGGCTTGCCGGGTGCCAACATCCGGCCGTCACCGAGCGAGCTCGTGCTCGCGGGAGGAGCCCGCCGCGACCTGCGCTGGAGCGACGATTGGGTTCCCCGACATTCTGCCTTGTAGGCAGAGCTCACGTGGCGAAAGGTCGGAGGTTCAATCGGAGAGCGTTGACGAAATAGCTGATCGCCAAGGGGACCCCTACCGACTACGCCGGCTCTCGAGGCGGGCGCGCGACCCATGTAGATCAACTGCTCGGTGGTGAGGCCAGATCGCGCTCGCAGGTCCGCGAGATGCCGCTTGGCGGTGCTGGGCCGGATGCCAACCCGCGACGCGGCCTCGG
>JADGQH010000085.1 GCA_017881985.1 Chloroflexota bacterium
GCCGAGCCCCGTGGTCGGTCCGAGCCGGGCCGGACCGGCGTGTGGCGCTTCGTAGCCTTTCCCGGCAGCGGACGCGGGCACGTGCGGCGTGATTGCCAGCGGCGCGACGGCGGCTGCCGCCTCAGCAGCGTGGGCTCCCCGGCGGGACGTGCCCGCGGCGGACGCGCCCGCTGCAGGGGCTCCCGCGGCCGGGGCTCCCGCGGCAGGCAGTCCGGGCGCGGGCTTCGCCGGCTGCATCGGCTCTGCGGCCGCGTCCCCACCGTCGGGCCGGTCGGGCAGGGACGCCTCGTACTCCATCGTCGACGCGAAGACGGGCAGCCCCGCGGTCGCCGCGAGCGCCCGGGCCGCGGCATCGGGCGCCACGATCGACAGCCGCCGGCTCCGCTGCTGCGCCTCGCGGGCGAGGAGCCGGAAGTTGATGCGGCTCGTCGCGATGCGCGACCCGGCCGGCAGGACCAGCACAACGACGAGATCCGGGGTCCC
The DNA here is from genome assembly GCA_017881985.1 of Chloroflexota bacterium. Taxonomy (GTDB): domain Bacteria; phylum Chloroflexota; class Limnocylindria; order Limnocylindrales; family CSP1-4; genus CTSoil-043. The sequence goes on from JADGQH010000085.1 coordinate 484, forward strand.
GCGGATGCGGGCAGCGGCGGACGTGATCTCGTCGTCGATGTCGAGATAGAAGGTGGCCATCGCGGCGACGCTACAGCTTCATGGCGCGCAGGACCCGCCGCAGGGCGGCGTCGAGCGCATCCTGCTCTGCCTGGAGCTCGATCGCCTGGTAGGCAAGCCCCAGCGGCGTGACGTCCTGCTGGTCGACGAGGAGCTTCGTGGCGTCAGTGATCGACTCCACCATCGCGGGCTGCATCACCACGACCTCCGGCGGCCGGCTGAACGGCAGCCGCTTCCAGAAGCGGGGATCGCGCAGCGCGGTCGCGGTCTCGGGCAGTCGCGAGCCGCCCCCGCAGAGGTAGATCCGTCCCGGGAGCAGATCGCCCCCGGCGAGCTCGTCGAGGACCAGCTCGACGCCGGCGGCCCACACTGCGACGTCGTCGCCCACGATCTCCGCGATCGCGTCGTGCTCCGGCATCGCCAGGCCTCGGGCGTAGTCGACCTTGAGCGCCTCGGCGCGCGGGAACGGCAGGTCCAGGCGGTCGGCGAGCGACTTCGTGAAGGCCCGGCCGGCAAGGGCGAACATCCGGGTTCCCTCGATGCCGCCGGCCCGGACCAGCGCGACGTCGGTCGTGCCGCCCCCGATGTCGACGAAGAGGGCGCCGGCCTGCTGGACCTGCTCCGAGGCGAGCACCCGGGCGACCGCGTACGGCTCGGCGACGATCTCGAGCAGCTCCAGGTCGAGCTGGGCGGCCACGCTCTCGAGCGCGCCGAGATGGACCAGCGGGGCAAAGGCGTTGAAGATCCCGATCTTCACGTGGCGGCCCTGGAAGCCCACCGGGTTCGTGACGGCGTAGCCGTCGATGCTCGCCGACGTGACCGCGGCGTGGACCAGGCGCACGTCCACGTTGGGCAGGCCGGTCTCCCAGGTGATCGCCCGCTCCGCCTCGATGAGCGCGGCGCGCTGCACCCCGTCGATGAGCTTCTGGAGCTCGGCATCCGTGATCGCGACGTCGGGCTTCCTGCGCTCCTGGGTGTGCGATGTCGTGAACCCCTTGACGAGCTCGCCGGCGATCCCGATCACGACCTGCGTGGGCCGGAAGCCGGCCATCTCCTCGGCCTCCTGGAGGGCGACGGCGCAGTTGTCGACGACCGCGGCGATGTCCGCCACCGTCCCGGACTGCATGTGGGCGAGCCCCTGGCGCTTGCGACCCACACCCCGCACCGTGCCGCGACTCTCGGCATCGATCTCGAAGACGAGCGCCTTCGCGAACTCGGTCCCGATATCGAGCGCGGTGCACGCGGCAAGCTGGGAGCTGCTGTCGCGCTGCCAGAACCGGCGCAGGAAGGCCATCGGCGCGGCCTTAGCCGCCGCCGACCGCGGCGAGCGCCACGCCGATCGCCTCCAGCGCGGCCGGAAGGCCGTCGCGCCGCGAGCCGCGGCCCTGGGCCATCTCGGGCCGTCCGCCGCCCTTCCCGTCGAGGTGCGCCATCGCGGCCCGAACGAGGTCGCCGGCCGCAACGCCGCGCGCCACCAGGTCGTCCGAGACGCCCACGAAGAGCTGCGGCTCGTCCGCATCGAGACCGAGCGCGATCACGCCCGAGGGCAGGAGCCCGCGGGTGTCCTTGGCGGTCGCCTTGAGCTCCTCGATCGAGGCCCATGGGGCCGCATGCAGGACAAGCCGCACGCCGGGCGCGACCTCCCGCGCCGCCGCCGCGAGCTCGGCCGGCTTCGGGAGGGCGGCGCCCGCGCCCGCGCGCAACCGCCGCTTCGCCTCGCGGAGCTCCGTCTCCAGCGCGGCGATCCGTTCCGGCACGGCGTCCACGGTCTGCGCGCCGAGGCGCTCCGCGACGCTCGCGAGGAGCTCGGCGCGGGCGCGCAGGTGATCGTCGGCCGCGTCGCCGGTGAGGGCCTCGATCCTCCGCATCCCGGAGCCGATGCTCCGGTCAGCGGTGATCACGAAGCTGCCGACCTGGCCGGATGCGCGGCAGTGCGTCCCGCCGCACAGCTCGAAGCTGTAGTCCGCGACGCGCACGGTCCGAACCGTCTCGCCGTACTTCTCGTCGAAGAACGCGTCCGCGCCGGCGTCGATGGCGTCAGCCATCGCGAGGTTGGTCACGGTCACCGGGCGATCCTCGCGGATGACCCGGCGGACCTCGTCCTCGATCCGGCGCCGCTCGTCCTCGGTCAACGGGCGATCGAAGGGGTAGTCGAAACGGAGGTAGTCGGGCGCGACGAGCGAGCCGGCCTGCCGCGCCGCGGGTCCCGCGACGTTGCGCAGCGCGCGGTGGAGCAGGTGCGTGCCGGTGTGGTTGCGCATCGTCCGGGCCCGGCGCTCCGCGTCGACGACCGCGCTCACGGTCTCGCCGACCCGAATGCGTCCGTGGAGCTTCCCGCGGTGGACAACGAGGGCCCCGGCAGGCCGGAACGTCTCCTCGACCGTGAAGAGCGGCGAGCCGCCGCCCGCCTCGCGAAGCTCGCCCGTGTCGCCGACCTGCCCGCCGCCCTCCGCGTAGAACGGCGTGCGGTCCAGGATCACCTCCGCCACGCCGGAACCGGTGAGCTCGTCGTACGCCGTGCCGTCGCGGAGGATGGCCAGGACACGGCCCTCGGCCGTGGTCGTCTCGTAGCCATCGAATTTCGTCGCGCCCGCCCGGCGCAGGATCTCCTCGTATTGCGCCGTCAGCTGGGCGTGCCGCGCCAGCTCGGCCTTCCGGCCGCCCCGGCTGCGCTCGCGCTGCTCGGCGAGCGCGACCTCGAAGCCGGCGCGGTCCACGCGCACGCCGTGCTCGGCGGCGAGCTCGATCGTGAGGTCGATCGGGAAGCCGTACGTGTCGTGGAGCCGGAACGCGAAGCCGCCCGCCAGGACCGGCGCGTCGGGCGCCACGTCCTCCGGCCGACGGCCGACCACGCGCTCGGCGTCGGTCAGGGGAATGAGCGCCTCCTCGAGCTGGGCCGTCCCTGCGTCGAGCGTCCGGGCAAACTGCACCTCCTCGCGCGCGATGGCGGCGAGGATCCGTTCGCGCTCGTCGCGCAGCAGCGGGTATGCCTCGCCCATCACCTCGATGACCGCAGCGGCCGTCTCGACGAGGAACGGCTCACGCCGTCCGAGGAGCCGGCCGTGACGGACGGCGCGGCGGATGATCCGGCGCAGGACGTAGCCCCGGCCCTCGTTCGCGGGGAGGACCCCGTCGGCGATCAGGAACGTCATCGCCCGGCTGTGGTCCGCGATCACCTGGTAGCTGAAGCGCTCCGCCTCGAATGCCTCGGGGTCGTGGCCCATCAGTTCCCGCATGCGCGCATGGATCGGGGTGAAGACGTCCGTGTCGAAGTTGCCGGGGACCTGCTGGAGGACGCTCGCGAGGCGCTCGAGGCTCATTCCGGTGTCGACGCTCGTGAAGGGCAGCGGCACGCGTCCGCTCGGGCGCTGCTCGAACTCCATGAAGACGAGGTTCCAGATCTCGAGCCATCGAGGGCAGTTCTCGGAATGATCCGGAATGCACCCGGGTCCCTCGGACAGGTGTGCACCGCGGTCGAAGTGGATCTCGCTGCACGGGCCGCACGGGCCGGTGTCCGCCATCCGCCAGAAGTTGTTGTCGTCGCCCGCATCGACGTTCCCCCAGCGCGCCATCCGCTCCGGCGGCAGGCCGATCTCGTCGCGCCAGATCGCCCAGGCGACCTCGTCGTCGGTGTAGGTCGTCGCCGCGAGGCGCTCCCCCGGGATCCCCATCTCGACCGTGAGGAACTCCCACGCCCAGTGGATCGCCTCGCGCTTGAAGTAGTCGCCGAAGCTCCAGTTGCCGAGCATCTCGAAGAAGGTGTTGTGACGGGTGGTCCGGCCGACCTCCTCGAAGTCGTTGTGCTTGCCTGCCACCCGCAGCACGCGCTGGTAGTCGACCGCGCGCGTGTAGCTACGCGTCTCGGCGCCGGTGAAGACCTCCTTGAACTGGACCATGCCTGAGTTCGTGAAGAGGAGCGTCTGGTCGCCGGCCGGCACGAGGCTGGCGCTCGGCACCACGGTGTGACCCCGCGTGGCGAAGAACGCGAGGAAGCGCCGCCGGATCTCGGCCGCGGAAAGCGGCGCGATCCGCGGATCGCGGTCGGGCAGGTCGGGCGGGGTCGGCATCGAGCGTAATGGTAGCGAACGCCGCGCGGCGATCCCGACCCGTGCCGCGGGTCACCGGCGACGGATCCGGGCGACGCCCGGAGGGTCCGGCGGTCCGCCTATCATCAGCGTGTCGTGGGGGGTTGGCTGCGGGGGAGTCCGTGGACGGACCCGGGACGGAGGTTCACGTGTTTCGGAGAATCGGCGTCGCACTCCTGGTGGCTGGCGTCATGACCGGATGCGGGGGCAGCTCGACCCCGGCCCCGGCGAACGGCGGAGGTCAGGGCGCCTCTCCCAGTCCGGCGGGCGCTGCTGCGACACCCGCGGGTGATGCATCGTCCCCAGCGGTCGGCGGAGCCGGCCAGGCCGAGACGATCACCGTGACGCTCGACGGAAAGGAGAAGACGTATCCGGCGACGTGTGCGGTCGACGGGACGATCGCCGACGGGACGATCAACGTCAAGGTCGACGGCCGCGACGGCGCCGACTCGGCCAGCTTCGCCTGGCTGCACTCCACACCGCCGACCATGCCGGAGGCCTCGGGAGTCATGGACGGCGTCACGTGGAAGGCGCCCGACCTGAACGCCAGCATCTCGTTTGCGAGCGCGCATGCCTGGACGTTCAACGGCAGCGACGCCGAGACGGGCAAGACGGTCGAAGGCAAAGGTGATCTGCAACTAGGAATCGCGGGCAACCCGCGTCCCGCCGGGTGGCGCCGGGGCGCGTCCGTGTCGGCCTAGCGGCCGCGACCCTCGACGTCACGCCGGTCGGGCGGCCCCGGCACGGCTGACGCGTCCGCCGGAGCGGCGGTGGACCCGGCTCGCCCGGCCGCGACGCGGAGCCGAACGCGGTGCCAGACCGCCGAGCCGGCGATCGCCGCGCCCACGAACGCCCCGACGGTCGCGCCGCGGACGAAGACCGCCAGCGGGTCGTCATCGCGCGAACGCCGATCGCGCGTCGCCCGCGCGCCCGGGGACCAGCGGCTCATCGGTCCGGTCCCGGCCCCGTCTCGGCCCGCGTCGGCCCGAGGACGGAGACGAGGACCACGAGGATGATCCCGCCGAGCGCACCGAGCGAGGCCGGCAGGAGCCGGAAGTCCCCGATCCGCAGGAGATCGAACGGGCCCCCGATGCGCCCGCCGACCGCGTCCCCGGCCCACGCACCAGTGATCGCGAGCAGGATCACGAACGGCAGACGGGCACCGGCAGCGCCACGGACGAGCACAGCCGCCGCGGTCCAGAAGATCCCGAGCAGGACCGCGAGGACGAGCGACGGCCCGATCTCCGGCACGTCCCCTCCCCTACCCGTCGTCGCGCACGATGCGGCCACCGCCCACTACGAGGTCCGCGTCCTCGGGGTCGTAGAGGACGCACGCCTGGCCCGGCGCCGCCGCCCACACGGGGACCTCGGTCTCCACGACCCAGCGCGCCTCCCTACCGGACGGTGCCGCGGCCCCGGCACCGGATGGTGCCGCGCCCCGGCCGCCGGCGGCCGGGCTGACCGTTGCCCGGACCGCCTCCGCGCGGTGGCGGACCTGCGCCCGCGCGGCGAATGGCGCGCCGTCGGCGGATGGCGGCCGTCCCGCCACGAACGTCACGTCGGCGATCGCGAAGCGGCGCGTCTCGAGGTCGGCACGGCGTGCGAGGACGATCGTGTTCGCCCCGGGGTCCACCCGGCTCACGTAGCGCGGCTCGCCGAGCGCGATGCCCAGCCCGCGGCGCTGCCCGACCGTGAAGCCGGCGGCGCCCTGGTGCGAACCGACGACCCGGCCGTCCTCCGCGTCGAGCGCCGGGCCCGCGACCGGCAGCCAGCCGGTCCGCTCCCGCAGCGCGTCGCGGGGGTCGCCCGTCGGGACGAAGCAGATCTCCATGCTCTCGGGCTTCTCCGCGGTCGCCAGCCCGCGCTCCCGCGCAAGGTCGCGGACCTCCGCCTTCGTCAGCTCGCCGAGCGGGAACCACGCGTGCGCCAGCTGGTCCTGGCGCAGGCCGTAGAGGAAGTAGGCCTGGTCCTTCGCACGGTCGACACCGCGCCGCAGCCGGTGGACGGGATTGCCGCCGAGGTCCGCCACGGTGTCGCGGCGGGCGTAGTGCCCGGTCGCCACCGCATCGCACCCGTAGAGCCGCCGCGCGCGCCCCAGGAGCGCCCCGAACTTCACGTAGCTGTTGCAGTCGACGCATGGGCTGGGCGTCTCGCCGCCGAGGTACGCGGCGAGGAACGGCCGGATGACGCCCGCCTCGAACTCCCGCTCCAGGTTGAGGACGTAGAACGGGACGTCGAGCTGTGCCGCCACCCGCCGGGCGTCTTCCGCCGCATCGGCCGAGCAGCAGCTCTTCTTCAGCTCCGAGTACGCGTCCGCGCCGTCGTGGACGCGCATCCAGACGCCGACGACGTCGTGCCCCGCCTCGGCCACGAGCGCCGCGGCGACCGAGCTGTCGACCCCGCCCGACATCGCGACGAGCACGCGCGCCATGGCGCCTCAGGCCCCCAGCCGCACACCGAGCGGATCCGCGGCCTGGGCGACCGACCCGGCGCGGATCTCGGCGATCACGCGGGGCACCACGAGGCATGCCTCGCCCACCTCCGCGTCCGTGGTCGCCCGGCCCAGCGAGAGGCGCAGCGCGCCGAGCGCCTCCGCGTCCGTGTAGCCCATCGCGGTCAGGACGTGGGACGGCTCCGGAGAGCCGGTCGAACAGGCGGACCCGGTGGACGCGGCGATCCCGTCGAGGTCGAGCGCGACGCTGATCGCCACCCCGTCGGCGCCCTGCACGCGCAGGGACAGGAGACCGGGAAGGCGCTCCGTCGGGTGGCCCGTCACCTCGACGCCGTCGACCGCGACACAGGCTGCCGCAAGTCGGGAGCGCAGGGCGCGCAGGCGGATCGCGGTCGTGGGGCGGTCGGCGCAGGCACACTCGTAGGCGACCGCCATCCCCACTGTCCCGGCAACGTTCTCCGTTCCCGCCCGCCGGTGCCGCTCCTGGCTTCCCCCGTGGAGCTGCGCGATGAGCTGCGTGCCGCGCCGGATCCAGAGCGCGCCCATGCCCTTGGGGCCCTCGAACTTGTGGGCCGAGATCGTGACGAGGTCCGCCCCGAGCTCACCCACGTCGAGATCGAGCGTCGGGGCGGCCTGGACGGCGTCGACGTGGAAGAGGATGCCGCGCCGCGCCCGGATCCGTTCGGCAATCTCGCGGATCGGTTGGAGCGTGCCGACCTCGTTGTTGGCGAGCATCACCGAGACCAGCGTGGTCCGATCGTCGATCGCGGCGTCCAGCTCGTCGGGGTCCACGCGGCCGTGGCGGTCGACCCGTACCTCGACGACCTCGAAGCCGAACTTCTCGAGGTGGCGCATCGTGTGGCCGACGGCGTGGTGTTCGACTGCGCTCGTGACGAGGCGGTGGCCACGTGCCTTGCCGGCCCACGCGGCCCCCTTGATCGCGAGGTTGTTGGCCTCAGTTCCCCCGGAGGTGACCACGATCTCGCGGGCGGTGCCGCCCAGCGCCGTCGCCAGCCGCTCGTGGGCCTCGTCGAGCGCGTTGCGGGCGGCGCGGCCGAACGAATGCGCGGATGACGGGTTGCCGAACGCGCCGCCGAGATACGGGAGCATCGCCTCGAGCGCTTCGTGGCGGAGCGGCGTGGTCGCCGCGTGGTCGAGGTAGATCGCCATCAGAGCGGGATTGTACGGCGGGATCGCCCGGAGGCCCGCTGGCTATCCTGTCGCGGTGACCGATCGACCGCGCCCGTCCGGATCGAGTGCCCCCAAACCGACCGCGTCCGAACCGAGCGCGCCTGGACCGAGCGCTGCCCGCCCGACGGGCTGGCTCCTTGGCTATCCCACGGACCACCTCATGGGGATCCTCCCCTCCCCGGCCGCGGCCGACGCGGCCGTCTCGGAGCTGGTCGGCCATGGGGTCGCGCCCGACGCGATCCGGGTCCTGGTCGGCGAGGACGCCGCGCTGCGGATCGACGGCCGCGGGAAGCACCACGGGCTGCTGGCTCGGATCTACCGCCTGATCCAGTTCACCCAGATGGACCAGGCGCCCGACTTCCGGCGCTACGAGCTGGCGGCACGACGCGGCCACCCGGTGATCGCCGTCCGGGAGACCGATCCGGCCCGACGCCGGGACGTCCGGGCGGTCCTGCGACGCCACGGCGCGCACTTCACCAACTTCTACGGCCGCTTCTTCACCGAGACCCTGGATCCGTTCACGGGACCCGACGAGGGCGACCTCCCGATCTAGGCATGACTCCCGCTTCGACGGCCCCCGTGCGCGCCGGTGAGCAGCCCGCCGTCCGCGAGGCGTCGGTCAGGCGCCGACGTAGGCCGCCAGGTGCTCGCCGGTGAGGGTGGACCGGGCGGCGACAAGCTCGGCGGGCGTGCCCTCGAAGACGATCCGGCCGCCGTCGTGGCCGGCGCCGGGGCCAAGGTCGATGATCCAGTCGGCGTGCGCCATGACCGCCTGGTGGTGCTCGATGACGATGACCGATTTGCCGGCATCCACCAGCCGATCGAGCAGCGCGAGCAGCTGCTCGACGTCAGCGAGATGGAGGCCCGACGTGGGTTCGTCGAGAACGTAGATGCCCCCGTCGGTCGCCATCTGGATGGCCAGCTTGAGCCGCTGCCGCTCGCCGCCGGAGAGCGTGGTCAGCGGCTGGCCGAGGCGCAGGTATCCCAGCCCGACGCCGGCCAGCCGGCCCAGGACCGCCCGGGCCGTCGGGGTCTTCGCCTCGCCCCTGTCGAAGAACGCCAGCGCCTCGCTGACGGACATCGCGAGCACCTGGCTGATGTCCCGTCCGGCGAGCGTGTACTCGAGCACGCTGGCGTCGAACCGCTTGCCCTCGCACTCCTCGCACACCGATTCCACCGTTTCCATGAAGCCCAGCTCGGTGTAGATGACGCCGTTCCCGTTGCAGACGGGGCATGCGCCTTCGGAGTTCGCGCTGAACAGCGCGGGCTTGACGCCGTTCGCCCTGGCGAATGCCGCCCGGATCGGGTCGAGCAGTCCGGTGTACGTCGCCGGGTTGCTGCGCCGCGAGCCCTTGATCGGCGCCTGGTCGATCGAGACCACCCCCGCGCCCCTGGGCATCGAGCCGTGGATCAGCGAGCTCTTGCCCGAGCCGGCCACGCCGGTCACCACGCACAGCACGCCGAGGGGGACGTCCACGCTCACGTCCCGAAGGTTGTGCTGGGTCGCGTTGCGGATCTCAACCCGGCCGGACGGCGTACGGGTCTGCGACTTGAGCGCGGCCCGGTAGCCGAGGTGGCGTCCGGTGAGCGTGGCGCTTGCCCGCAGGCTCTCGACCGAGCCCTCGAAACACACCGTGCCCCCGTCGGAGCCCGCGCCGGGGCCGAGGTCGACCACGTGGTCGGCGATCCTGATCACCTCCGGCTCGTGCTCGACCACCAGCACGGTGTTGCCCTTGTCGCGGAGGAGCAGCAGCAGCTGGTTCATCCGCGTGACGTCATGCGGGTGGAGGCCCGTGGTGGGCTCGTCGAAGACGTAGGTGACGTCGGTGAGCGAGGACCCGAGGTGCCGGATCATCTTCGTGCGCTGCGCCTCGCCGCCCGACAGCGTGCCCGACGGCCGGTCGAGACTGAGGTAGCCGAGCCCAATCTCCACGAACGAGTCGAAGGCGTGACGCAGCGCGGCGAGGAGCGGCGCCACCGACGGCTCGTCCAGGCCGCGGACCCAGTCGGCCAGGTCGCTGATCTGCATGGCGCAGGCGTCGGCGATGTTGATGCCCCGGATCCGTGACGAGCGGGCAAGCTCGCTGAGCCGGCTGCCGCCGCACGCGGGACAGGCGGTGAAGGTGGCTGCCCGGTCCACGAACGCCCGGATGTGCGGCTGCAGCGACTCCACGTCCTTGGACAGGAACGACTGCTGGATCCGCAGCACCAGCCCCTCGTAGGTCATGTTGATGCCTTCGATCTTCATCCGTACCGGCTCCCGGTAGAGGAAGTCGTGGCGCTCCCGCTCGGTGTAGTCGCGGATCGGCTTGGCGGGATCGACGAACCCGGAGGCCGCGTAGAGGCGATAGTTCCAGCCGCCCGCCGTGTAGCCGGGGACCGTGATCGCGCCCTCGGCGAGCGACCTCGAGTCGTCGAAGAGCTGGGCCAGGTCGATGTCGGAGACCGTGCCCATCCCCTCACAGCGCGGGCACATGCCCCCGGTGATCGTGAAGGTCCTGCTCTCGGTCCTTGCCTTGCCGGCACCGCGCTCGATCGTGATCGCACCGCCCCCCCGGGCCGACGGGACGTTGAAGGAGAACGCCTGCGGCGAGCCGATGTGCGGCTGCCCGAGCCGGCTGAAGAGGATGCGCAGCATCGCGTTGGCGTCGGTCGCTGTGCCGACCGTCGAGCGGGCGTTGGCGCCCATCCGCTCCTGGTCGACGATGATCGCCGTCGTCAGCCCGTCGAGCACGTCGACGTCGGGCCGCGCCAGCGTCGGCATGAAGCCCTGCACGAAGGCGCTGTACGTCTCGTTGATCATCCGCTGCGACTCCGCGGCGATGGTGCCGAACACGAGCGAGCTCTTGCCCGAGCCGGAGACGCCGGTGAAGACGGTCAGGCGGCGCTTCGGGATGTCGATGCTGACGTTCTTGAGGTTGTTCACCCGCGCGCCCTGCACGCGGATCAGACCGTGGCTGTCGGCAACGTGCCTCCCGGGCGACGGGTCCGTCCTCGTGGCCATGCTCATCGTGTCTCCGTGCGGTC
>JADGQH010000306.1 GCA_017881985.1 Chloroflexota bacterium
GACGCCGACCGCAAGCAGCGCGGCGCCGACCACGAGCGACTCCAGCCGCCCGCTCGTGATCCGACCGGTGATCGAGCCGAAGACGACCGCGGTTCCGAGCGCCGCGATGACCAGCCCGGCCATGAGCAGGTTCCGGCGGTCGGAGGCTGCCTCCTCGCGGTAGAGGGCGGTCTGGTCGGGCGTGAGGCGGCCGGAACGATTCGCGGCGAGGGCCGCGCGCGGGAACGGATCTGGGGGCAACGAGTGCTCCTTCCTGGGCGCGCGGAGCGTAGCGGAAGACGCCCGCGGACGGGCGCAGCGTTTCACGGCCGATCGTTGCCCCGGCGCCTCGCGACTGACGGAGCGTCTCACGGCGACGGCGGAGCCGTGAGCTGCCGACGCCCCGCCCGAGCCGCCGGGATCGGAGCGGCCGCTACGCGACCCCGCGACCCTTCTCGAACACCACCTGCAGGTCCTGCGTCGTTCCGGTGGCGAACGCCGCCTCGCTCAGGGCCAGGTAGTACTCCCACGTCCGCACGAACCGGTCGTCGAAGCCGAGCGCGCGGACCGCGGCCACCCGCTCCAGGAAGCGCTCGCGCCACGCGCGGAGCGTGGCCGCGTAGTGCGGGCCGATGTCGTCGACCTTCGAGATACGGAGGTTCGTGGCCCGCGTCGCCCGCTCGATAACGGCCAGGGATGGGCACAGGCCGCCCGGGAAGATGTACTGCTGGATCCAGTTGGCGCCCCGGCGCTGGCTCTCGTAGGCGGCATCCGGGAACGTGATCGACTGGAGGCTGAGCCTGCCGCCGGGCGCGAGCGCGCGGTCGCACGCGTCGAAGAACGTGGCGAGGTATTCGGCCCCAACCGCCTCGAGCATCTCGATCGAGACGATCGCGTCGAAGGTGCCGACGATCTCGCGGTAGTCGCGGAGCTGGACGTCGACGAGCCCCTCGAGACCCGCGTCCCTGACGCGCTCCCTGGCAAGCTCCGCCTGGGCCCGCGAGATCGTGATCGTCGTCACACGACAGCCGAGCTCGCCCGCAGCGTAGAGCGCGAACCCGCCCCACCCGGTGCCGACCTCCAGCACGTGCATGCCCGAGGCGAGGCCCGCGCGCTCGGCCATGAGCCGGTACTTGTTGCGCTGTGCATCGGCGAGGGGTTGGTCGGGCGAGGCGAAGACGGCACTCGAATACGTCAGCGTCTCGTCGAGGAAGAGCCGGTAGAAGTCGTTGCCCAGGTCATAGTGCGCCGCGATGTTGCGACGGCTCTGCCTCTGCGTGTTGCGCCGCGCCCGGTGCGCCATCGTCCGGAGGAGCTGGGTCGGCGCGCGCCACCAGCCGGCCGACAGCGCCAGCGACGCCCGGTTGAGGGCAGCCAGCTCGATCAGGGCAACGAGGTCGGGGCTCGACCAGAGCCCATCCACGTACGCCTCGCCGACCCCGGTCTCGCCGTTGACGAGGGCACGAACGAGCGCCCGCGCATCGTGGATCCGGATCTCGCCGCGATGCGTCGACTGGGCGTCGCCGAACACGCGGCGCGACCCATCAGGAAGGACGACGACCAGGCACCCGGCCCGGATCCGTGCCGCGGCCGCGAGCCCGATCCGCTGCGCGATGCCGGCCAGGATCGGCTCTGCCACGCGGGGGCCGTTCCTGGCTGCCTGCCGTTCGCTCATCGGGTCGCCTCCGCGGGGCGGCGCCGCGCGTCCGCGTGACGATGGAAGCGGGCCCCGCGACGCCACAGCCGCCAGGCGTGCAGGTGGATCGCCGCGATCGTCTTCTGGGTCACGAACGGGTGGCGAACCAGCATCCGGGCCACGGCCCGGTCGGTGAGGCGGACGCGGCGGAGGACGAGGCTCGTGTAAAGGAGCGGTTGGCCGTCCTGGCTCTCGTCGATGGCGATGCGCAGGCCGTCCGCGTCGTCGCGCACGCGAACGTTGTACCGGCCGTCAATCTCGATGAAGGGCGAGACATAGAAGGCCTTGGCCATCGAGGCCACGTGCCAGGCGCCGCGCCGCTCGGTCCGCAGCGTGTACAGGTGTCGCTCGCCGTGCGTGTTGTGGACCTCGACGATGACGACGCGGAGCTCGCCGGCCGCGTCGCGGCAGAGGTAGAAGCTGGCGGGGTTGAAGACATAGCCGAAGACCCGCAGGCTGGTGACGAGCGTCACCTGCCATCCGTCGGGCTCCACGCCCTCGTCGCGGAGGTGCTGCCGGATCCGGGCGTCGACGTCGACCGCCGGCGGGTCGAGGTGATCGCCGTCCCGGAAGGACAGGACGTTCCGGCGGTTGCGGCTGACCAGCCGGAGCGTCCGCTCGACCTCGTCGAGCTCGCCGAGGTCGAGCGCAACGTAGTAGACCGCGTGGTCCAGCCGGTACGTGAACGGCCGCGTGCGGCGGTGCATGACCTTCCCCTCGAGCAGGTGTGAGTTCATGCGGCTCGCTCCTGCGCGGCCGACGACAGCATCGCGGCGGCCTCGTAGCCGGATCGACAGCCGTCCTCGTGGAACCCGTAGCCCAGATGCGCCCCGGCGTAGTACGTCCGGCGATGGCCCTGCAGCGCCCCGACGGCGCGCTGGGCTCGGAGCGTCCCGAACGTGTAGAGCGGATGGCTGAATTCGCGCGCCACGATCACCCGCTCGGGCCGGACGCGCGAACCCGGATTGAGCGACACGAAGTACTGCTCGGGGCCGGGGAGCGACTGCAGGCGGTTCATGTGGTAGGTCATCGTGACGGCACCGCCGCGCCTCGCACAAGACGCCTGTTCCACGTTCCAGGACGCCCACGCGCCCGGTCTCCGCGGCATCACGCGATCATCCGTGTGGAGCACCACGTCGTTCGGGGTGTAGTCGAAGCCGGCCAGTGCCGCCCGCTCCGCGTCGTCCGCATCCCCGAGGGCGCGCAGGGCATCGTCCGCGTGCGAGGCGAGCACGACCGCGTCGAAACGCTGCGGCGGGCGGCGCGCAGTCCGGATCGTGACGCCGGCCTGGTCCCGGCTGACGCCGAGCACGGGATCGTCGGTGTGCACGGCATCCGCGGGCAGGGCCGCGAGGATCCGCGCCACATACTCGTGGGAGCCGCCACGGATCGTTCGCCACTGGGGCGCGCGGCCCAGGCCGATCAGCCCGTGGTTGTCGAGGAAGTGGAGCAGGTGGTCCAGCGGGAACTCGAGCGCTCGCTGCGGGGCGGTGGACCAGACCGCCGCGGTGATCGGGACGAGGAAGTGATTGCGGAAGCCCGCGCCGTAGCCGCCGGCGTCGAGGTACTCGCCCAGCGTCAGGCCGGTCGGCGGGTTCATCTCGAGGATCCGTCGCGCGTCCGCGTAGAAGCGGACGACGTCCGCGAGCATCCGCCAGTGCGCCGGGCGGGCCGCCGACGTCGGCGTGGCGAACAGGCCGCGCGCACCACGCGAGCTGAACTCGACGCCGCAGTCGCGACAGGCCGAGCCCAGCGACATGTCACTCGGCTGCGTCTCCACTCCCAGCTCGTCGAGGAGGGCGACAAATCGCGGGTACGTCCGCTCGTTGTAGACGATGAACCCGGTGTCCACGGG
>JADGQH010000307.1 GCA_017881985.1 Chloroflexota bacterium
GGCGCGACAGCCGTTCGCGGCCGCGGTTGGGCGCATCCTGCCACGTTCGCGGGTTTCGGCGGAAGTCCGGGGTCCCACGCCGCAGCTGCCCGCCGCCGCCACGCCCGGGCGGGCGCCCACGCCGCCCCGCGGCCGCCCCACGTGGCCCGCCGCGTCCCCGTCCGGCGCCTTGAACGCAGCGCGCCGGTACAATCCGGGCCGATGTCGCATCCCCTCGTCGTCATGAAGTTCGGCGGCTCGTCCGTGGCGAACGCCGATCGAATTCGCCGCGTCGCGCGCCGGATCGCCCGTGCTCGGGCGGATGGTGCCGACCTGTGCATCGTCGTCTCGGCGATGGGCGACACCACGGACGAGCTGCTCGCCCTCGCCGCCGCGATCACCGAGGAGCCCGACGCCCGCGAGCTCGACATGCTCCTCGCCACGGGCGAGCACCAGAGCGCGACGCTCGTCTCGATGGCGCTCCATGCGCTGGGCGTGGCCGCGATCAGCCTGACCGGCGCGCAGGCCGGGATCACCACGGACGGCACGTACGGCCGCGCGCGGATCGCCGGGATCGACCCGGCCCGCATCCGCGCCGAGATGGCCGCCGGCCGGGTCGTCATCGTGGCGGGCTTCCAGGGCACGAGCGCGGCCGCGATGGAGCTCGCAGAGACCACGACGCTCGGGCGGGGAGGCTCGGACACCACCGCAGTCGCGCTCGCCGCGGCGCTGCGCGCCGATCGCTGCCAGATCTACACGGACGTCAAGGGGATCTACACCGCGGACCCACGGATCGTGGCCGATGCGCGCCAGCTGCCCGTGATCGGCTACGAGGAGATGCTCGAGCTCGCCCACCAGGGTGCCCAGGTCATGCAGGTCCGGGCCGTCGAGCTCGGATGGGTCAACAACGTCGTCATCGAGGTCCTCAGCTCCTTCGAGGAGGCGCCCGGGACGCTGATCAGGGAGGACCCGCTCGTGGAGCAACGCAACAAGGTCCGCGGGATCGCCCACGACCGGAACGTCGCGAAGGTCACGCTGGTCGCGGTGCCCGACCGGCCCGGCGTCGCGCGGGCCGTCTTCGCGCCGCTTGCCGAGCAGGGCATCAGCGTGGACATGATCGTCCAGAACGTCGGCCATGGCGGTGCCACCGACATGAGCTTCACCGTGCCGCGCGGCGAGCTGGCAAAGGCGAAGCGCGTCCTGGAGCCGATCGTCCGGGAGCTCGGCTTCCGCGAGATGACCACCGACGCGTCGATCGCGAAGGTCTCGATCATCGGGGCCGGCCTCCACAACGCCCCGGGGTACGCTGCCCGGATGTTCGGGACGCTTGCCGACGCCGGCGTGAACATCGAGATGATCTCCACCTCCGAGGTGCGGATCACGTGCACGATCGCGGAGGACCAGCTCGAAGCCGCGGCGACCGCGCTCCATGCCGCGTTCTCGCTGTCGGTCCCGGACACCCTCGATGCCGCCGTGGCCGCGCCGGAACCGGCAGGCTGATCGGCAGCCGGTGACGCCCTTCATCGCCCGCCAGGAGCGTTTCGCGCAGATCGCCTCCACCCAGGACGTGGTTCGCGGGTGGCTCGCTGCGGGCACTCCCGAGGTCTGCCTCGCCGTCGCCGACGAGCAGGCCGCGGGCCGCGGCCGTTCTGGCCGGACGTGGGTCGCGCCGCCCGGGCGCGCGCTGCTCCTCTCGCTCGGGTTCCGCCCGACGTGGCTCGGCCCCGAGCACGCCTGGCGGCTGGCCGCGACGGTGAGCCTGGCGATGGCCGACGCGGCCGAGGACGCCGCCGGGCTCCGCGATCGGGCGATCCGTCTCAAGTGGCCGAACGACCTCGTCGTCGAGGACGATGCGCCCGGGGAGGCGGGGACCGGGTTCGGTGGCGGCGCCGTGCGCAAGCTCGGCGGCGTCCTCGGCGAGACCGACGGGCTCGGGACGGCCGCGCCGCAGGTCGTGGTCGGGATCGGGATCAACGCCGACTGGGCCGCCGGCGAATTCCCGGCCGACCTCGCCGCGACCATGACGAGCCTGCGGGAGGCATCGGGCGGCCGACCGATCAGCCTCGCAATCCTGCTCGACGGCTTCCTGTCGCGCCTCGAGGCGCGGGTGGAGGCGCTCCGAGCGGGCCGCTTCGACGTCGGCGACTGGGTGGCCAGGCAGCTCACCACGGGCCGCCTCGTGCGCCTGGAGGGGCACGGGCCGGTCGCGGAGGAGCGGCTGGCAGTCGGCGTGGACCCGGCGACCGGCGCCCTCCTCGTCGCGGACGACGCGGCTCCGGGCGGGGAGCGCGCGGTCCACGCCGGCGAGGTCACCCGGATCCGGCTCGCGGACCCCGCGAGCCCGGCGGACGCCGCACGGCCGGCAGGTGCCGTCGCGACGCGATCGACTTCAGCGGCCGACGCGACACGATCGACCTCCGCGGCCGGCGCGTAACGGACGGGCGGGCGCGGTGTTAGGACGGGTGAGGGAACGCGGAACGCTCCGCAGCTCCGGGCGGGTGGTGCCGCTCGACCAGGATCGGGCGCTCGTGCGAGCCGCCCAGGCCGACCCGCTGCAGTTCGACCCGCTCTACCGGAAGTATCTCGCCCAGGTCTACAACCTTGCCTATCACGAGCTCGGTGATCATCACGAGGCGGAGGACGTGACGGAGCGCACGTTCATGCTCGCCCTCGGCGGGCTGCCGCGCTTCCAGGAGACCGCGCCCGACGACGCTGGCGCGGAGGCTTCGACGTTCCGCATCTGGCTCTTCCGGATCGCCCGGAATGTCGTCACGAACCATCGCCGCACCGTGCGACGACGACCGACCGCGCCGCTCGAGGCCGCAGCTGGCGTCGCTGCACCGGACGACGTGGAGGGCGGCGCCGTCGCCCGGTCCGAGGCCTCTGCGGCATGGGCGGCCGTGCGACGGCTGCCGGGAGACCGGCGGCGTGCCGTGGTGCTCCGCTTCGTCGACGACCTGAGCACCGCCGAGATCGCCGGGATCCTCGAGCGTTCCGAGGGCGCGGTCCGGGTGCTGCTCCACCGGGCGCTGCGAAGCGTCGCACGCGAGCTCTCGCGCGACGCCGATCGCGCGCGCTCCGGGGGCGACCAGCACCGCGACCAGGGCCGCGGTCAGAGCCGCGACGAGGGCGCCTGATGATCCTCCAGCCGGCGAACCTCGACGCGATGGAGGTCGACGCGCTCCAGACGGACCGCTACCTCGACGCGCTCCTGGCGGCCGTCGAGCGGCGTGCCCTCGACGTGCCGGCCGACGCCGCCGTCGACCCGACCCTGCGCCGGGCGGCGCGGCGCCTGCGCGACGAGCTCGTTCGCACCCACCCGTCATTTCGCTTCGAGGAGCGGCTCGCCCGCCGGCTCGCGGACGCCGCGGTCCGGATGCGCCTCGCGACCGCCGCCGGGGGGGAGGCCGAGGCCGCGCTGATCCCGTTCCCGACCCCGCTGCTGGCCGACCCGACCCTCTCGGCCGAGCTGGCGAACCCCGAGCTGGCGCGCATGGTCACCGAAGTCTGCCGCAAACTCAGCGACCGCATCCAGGATCGC
>JADGQH010000308.1 GCA_017881985.1 Chloroflexota bacterium
CGGGAGGTCGCGCTCGTCTCGTCGAGCGACGGCGGCGCGCTCGTCCGGGTGATCGCGGGCGACGTCGCGGGGCATGCGGGCCCGGGGTCGACCTACTCGCCGATGACGCTCGTCCACGCGACCCTGAGCCCGGGCGCCCGGCTCTCGATCCCGTGGCGCCCGGACTACAACGCCCTCGCCTACGTGATGGCCGGCCACGGCACGGTCGGCGTCGAGGCGAACCCGGTCCAGACCGGCCAGCTCGCCGTGTTCGGTCCCGGTGGCGCGCTCACCGTCGCCGCCGGCCGCTTCCAGGAGGGCCGGAGCCCGAACCTCGACGTCCTGCTCCTCGGTGGACGGCCGATCCGCGAGCCGGTCGCCTGGATGGGCCCATTCGTCATGAACACGCGCGAAGAGGTGATCCAGGCGTTCGCCGACTACCAGGCCGGGCGGCTCGGCAGCATCCCCGCGGTCACGGCCGTCCACAACACGCCGACCACGGTCGTCGAGTCGGGCGGGGGCGGCGGCCAGGCGGCCGGGGCATAGCGCGTGGAGCGGTCCCGACGACTCGTTCGTCGCGCGCGGCCATCTCGTTCGTCGCGCGCGGCCACCCGCTATCAGGCCTGCTGATCGAACCCGCGTTCGCGAGCACGCCTTCCACGGCGAAACTCCGTTTGGCCGGCGAGATGAGCGTGGGCGCCGCCGATTCGATCACTCGACCTGATATGCATCCGGCGGGCCGATCGGTCCGTCGGAGAGCAGCTCGCGCCGTCGCGCCGTCGCCTGGTCAGCCGTCCCCGGCGAGCGCGGCGTGGAGCTCCGCGGCGTGGGTCCGAAGCCAGCGCCGTTGCGCCGCGTGATCGGGAATGCGGGCCGCGACCAGCGCCCAGAAGCCCGAACCGTGGCCGAAGACGCGGAGGTGCGCCAGCTCGTGGACGGCCACGGTCTCGAGGACGCTCGGCGGCGCGAGCACGAGGCGCCACGAGAATGAGAGCCTGCCCGCGCGTGACGCGCTCCCCCATCGGCTCCGCGTGTCGCGCACGGTGACCCGGACGGGCGCCACGCCGAGTGGCGCAGCGTGGCGGGCGATCGCCGCGTCGAGCGCATCCCGGGCGCGGACCCGGAGCCACGCCTCCACGATCGCGGCGAGGTCGCGCCGCTCGGTCGGCGCAAGCGTGACGACGAGCTGGTCCTCCTCGTCCCCACCGACGCGCTCCACGTGCGAGCGCCGGCTGCTCGGCGAGCCGGCGACAACACGGACCCGATGCCGCTCGCCGCGGTAGCGAAGGAAGGAGCCATCGCGGAGTGGTCCCGCGGCGGCAAGCTCGGCGGCGGCGGCCGCGTGGCGGGCGAGATGCCCTCGCAGCCACGCCTCGCGCTCCGCCAGGAACGGCTCGACGAGCGCCCGTGCCCGTGCCTCGGAGGTTCGAACGCCCGGGACGGTCGCGACAACACCGCGGCCGGGATCGACCGTCACGCGGAGGTGGCGGGCCCGGGCCGATCGGCGCAGGGTGTAGGCGAGCTCGCCCCCGGGGAGCCGCGCGCGGGCATGGGTCTCGATCGCGGGCTCGCGGCGGCCGGGCGGGCGGAGTGGCATCCGGGGATCGTGCCACACGCGCAACCCGGCCCTGCATCGCCGGCGGCGGCGCGCCCGCGTTCGCCTGCGCTATACTCCGCCTCCGGACGAATGGGGCTATAGCTCAGCTGGAAGAGCGTCTGAATGGCATTCAGAAGGTCCGGGGTTCGAACCCCCGTAGCTCCACCAGCCCCCTGACCAGTGCCGCAGACACGACCCCCACGCCCGTGCGGCGGGGGGTCGTTTCGCATCCACGAGGCCCAGAACGTGACGACCGAACGGACCCGGATTGAACGCTACGACCCCACCTCGGTGGAGCCGCGCTGGCAGGCGCGCTGGGCCGAGCTCGACCTCTTCCGGACCGACCTCCTCGACCCGACACGGCCGAAGTACTACCTGCTGACGATGTACGACTACCCGTCGGGCGACCTGCACGTCGGCCACTGGTACGTGAAGACCCCGACCGACGCGCTGGGCCGCTATCGCCGGATGCACGGCGACAACGTCTTCTTCCCGGTCGGGTTCGACGCGTTCGGGCTGCCGGCGGAGAACGCCGCGATCAAGAACAGGATCCACCCGGCGGAGTGGACGTACCGCAACATCGAGACCATGCGCCGGCAGCTGCGGAGCATGGGCGCGACCTTCGACTGGAGCGCGGAGGTCGTCACCTGCGACCCGTCCTATTACCGCTGGAACCAGTGGCTGTTCCTGCGCTTCCTGGAGCAGGGGCTGGCCTATCGGACGACGGCGCCGGTGGACTGGTGCCCCAACGACGGGACGCTGGCGCGGGAGCAGGTCGAGGGCGTCGACCGGCGCTGCTGGCGCTGCGGCGCGAAAGTCGAGAAGCGCGACCTTGCCCAGTGGTTCCTGCGGATCACGAAGTACGCCGATGAGCTGCTCGACTTCACCGGCCTGGACTGGCCGGAACCGATCCGGATCATGCAGACGAACTGGATCGGCCGGTCGGAGGGCGCCGAGATCGTATTTGCGACGGCTCCCGACGACCATCAGCCGGGCGGCGACGAGCTGCGGGTCTTCACGACACGGCCGGACACGCTGTTCGGGGCGACGTTCATGGTCCTCGCGCCGGAGCACCCGCTCGTCGCGAAGCTGACCGCGCCCGACCGGCGCGCTGACGTCGAGGCCTACGTGGCAACCGCGCGCACGGCGACCGAGATCGAGCGCCTCTCGACCGAGCGCGAGAAGACCGGCGTGCCGATCGGCGCGTCCGCCATCAACCCGGTCAACGGCGCCCGGATTCCCATCTGGATCGCCGACTACGTGCTGGCCGGCTATGGCACGGGCGCGATCATGGCGGTCCCCGCCCACGACGAGCGTGACTTCGCCTTCGCCACCGCGTTCGGGCTGCCGATCGTCGAGGTCATCCGGGCGGCCGGCGCGCCGGCCCCGGAGGACGGGCTGGCCGCGGCGTACGTCTCCAAGTCCGAGACCGACGTGATGGTGAACTCGGGGCGGTTCGACGGCCAGCCCGCGCCGGCAGGGTTCCGCGCGATCGTGGAATGGCTGCGCTCGGAGGGGAAGGCGGACTTCGCCGTCACCTACCGGATCCGGGACTGGCTCGTCAGCCGGCAGCGCTACTGGGGCACGCCGATCCCGGTCGTGTACTGCGATGCCGACGGCATCGTGCCCGTCCCCGACGATCAGCTCCCGGTCCGGCTTCCCGAGACCGTCGACTACCAGGGCAGCGGCGAGAACCCGCTCCGCCGCGATCCCGCGTTCCTGGATACCACGTGCCCTCGCTGCGGCGGACCCGCCACGCGCGAGACCGACACGATGGACACCTTCATGGACTCGTCGTGGTACTGGTTCCGCTACCTGTCGCCCGGCTTCGAGGACGGCCCCGTCGACCGCGCCGTCGTCGACCGCTGGACGCCGGTCGACCAGTACACCGGCGGCGCCGAGCACGCCGTGATGCACCTGCTCTACAGCCGCTTCTTCAC
>JADGQH010000309.1 GCA_017881985.1 Chloroflexota bacterium
CGCGACGGGAAGCTCCTGTCGTTCTTCCACGGACGCCAGCAGCATGTCGTGCTCAGGGCGAAGGAGCTCATCGTGGAGCGACCGACCGGGCACATCATGCAGTCCGGGCGGAACCTGTTCCCGAGCGACGAAATCCTGTCCGCCACGGCCTGGATGTGCGGCGTCTTCGCCTCCCAGGTCACGATCGGCAACACCTCGTTCAACAAGCTCCTGAGCGTATCTCGCAATCCGCTCAACGTGCTCAAGACCAGCGGCCAGCGCATCTTCGTGAAGACCGAGCGGGGCTGGGAGCTGCTGGGCCTCCCCTCAGCCTTCGAGATGGGCCCGGTGGGCGCACGCTGGATCTACCGGGGCGGACGGACGACCATCTCTATCCGGGTCGCGGTCTCGCTCGACGCGCCTGCCTGCCGCCTGACCGTGGACGTCGAGCGCGGCGGCCCGCTCGAGCTCCTCATCAGCCATGACGTCGTCCTGGGGTCGAACGAGCACGACGGCGCCGGGCTGGTGACCGTGGACACGACCGCCGGGTTCGTCGAGCTGCGACCCGCGCCCGACGGGCAGCTCAGCCGGCACTATCCCGCGGCGACCTTCTTCATCGTCTCGCCCGACCCGGAGCTGATCGAGATGATCGGCAGCGACGAGCTCCTCTCCGATGGCCAGGTTGATCGCGGCGGATCACTCGTCGTCGTGAAGACGAAGCCCGTGTCGCGCTTCGCGCTCGTGCTCACCGGCAGCATCCTGAGCACGGAGCGGGCCGCCGAGCTGGCGACCGAGTACGGCCGCGCACCGGATGCAAGCCCGGACCTGGACGGTGCCGCGAACGACTCCTCGTCGGTCCTGGGGCGGCGGGCGGTGCTCGGAGGCGCCACCGGGAGGTGCGCTGACGACCTGGCGCGCCTCGACGACGTGCTCCGCTGGTACGTCCACGACGCGATGATCCACTACACCACCCCGCACGGGCTCGAGCAGTCGAGCGGCGCCGCGATGGGCCTGCGCGACGTCTGCCAGGGTCCCGTCGAGCTTCTCGTCGCGACGCGAAACCTGCGACCGCTGCGCGACCTGATCCGGCTCATCTACGAGCACCAGGACCGGCAGACGGGCGACTGGCCGCAGTGGTTCATGTTCGACCGGTACCGCGAGGTGCGGGCCGACGAGAGCCACGCCGACATCATCCACTGGCCGATCAAGGCGCTGTGTGACTACGTGGAGGCGTCGGGCGACCTCTCGATCCTCGATGAGCAGGTCGCGTGGACCGACGACCGGACGAAGTCGCTGACGACCGAGACCGAGACGATCCTCGCCCACACCGAGCGACAGATCGCCCGGATCGAGGACGACTGCATCCCGGGCACGGCGCTCCCGGTGTTCGCCGGCGGCGACTGGGAGGACACGCTCCAGCCGGCCGACCCGGCCATGGCCCGGCGGCTGGTCAGTGCCTGGACCGTCGAGCTCGCCTACCAGACGCTCGGCCGGTATCGTGCGGTCTGCGCCCGGGCGGGACGGCGCGCCATGGTGGAACGTCTTGCCGGCATCTGCAGGCGGATGCGGTCCGACTTCAACCGCTACCTCGTCCCCGGCGGCGTGGTCGCAGGGTTGGCCTGGTTCGGCCCCGACGGCATCGAGTACTTCCTCCATCCGCGCGATCGCAGGACCGGCGTTGCGTACCGGCTGCTGCCGATGACGCGGGGAATCATCAGCGGGATGTTCAGCCTCGAGCAGGCCCGTCGTCACGTCGCGCTGATCGAGCGCCATCTCTCCTTCGCGGACGGCGTGCGGCTGATGAACCGCCCGATGGACTACCACGGCGGCACGTCGCGCACCTTCAAGCGTGCGGAGACGGCAGCGTGCTTCGGACGGGAGGTTGGGCTCCAGTACGTCCATGCCCACATTCGCTACGTCGAGGCGATGGCTCGGATCGGCCGCCCAGACGAGGCCTTCGGGGGCCTGCTGGCGGTCTGCCCGATCCTGCCCGAACGCGACGTGCCCGCGGCCCTCCCCCGCCAGGGCAATGCCTACTTCAGCAGCTCCGATGCCGCGTTCATGGACCGCCGCCAGGCGAGCCGCCAGTTCGGGCGCATCCGGACCGGGCGGGTGGGAGTCCGCGGTGGCTGGCGCGTCTACTCGAGCGGGCCCGGCATCTGGATCAACCAGGTGATCTCGAATGTGCTCGGCGTGCGAACCTCATTCGACGACGTGGTGCTCGACCCGGTGCTTCCGCGGCGCGCCGACGGGCTGACCTTCGATTTCGAGTACGAGGGCCGCCCGGTCCGCTACCTCTACCACGTGGACGGAGATGGCTTCTCGCCCCGGGAGGTCCGCGTCAACGGCCGGCCGATGGCCGGCGGCCGGTACGCGGACAATCCCTATCGGCCGGGCGCCATGCTCATCTCAAAGCGCGCGTTCAGGGCGGCGCTCGATCGGGACGAGAACCTCGTCGAGATCTTCGTCTGAGGCGCGCGGGGTGCAGCGCCGCCGCGCGGCCCTCGCCGGGTCCAGGGCGAATCCCCCGATTGAGGCATGCCCCATCCCCCGGGCAGGGTCTTCACGCCACAGGCGATTCCTGCGGAAATGGGCGAAGCCGCAAACCATCCGGGCGCCCGAGCGACCGGGCCGCCAGGCACCTGACAGCGGGGAGCCGTCCCAATGATCAATCCATTCGAGCCGATCCCGAACCCCGCCCTGCGCCATCGGGCAGCGTCCGTGTTCAGCATTCCCAGGCGCTGCACGGACTGCCGTCGACGCTTCAACCCGCGCGATCCGCACCGCCGGCTGCAGACCCTCGAGGATCAGCTCGCGCTGTGCAGTCAGTGCACCTGGCACCTCGAGCATCCGGACGAGGCGCGCGACTGACGTCCTTGCCCGGGCTTCCCGGCCGAGCCTGGGCGAGATGCCTGCCGACCTCAAACACGCGCACCCGCCGGGTCGCCAACGACCGTCACCGACGACCGGGACGGGGTCGCCCGCCTCCTCAGTAGGTCCTGTCCTCGAAAACGTCGACGATCCGAGCCCGCGGCGTGCCGCCCAGGGCCGGTGCTGCCTGGGGCGACCGCCAGAGGTCCTCGAGCCCGAGCTTGAACGCTTCGGCCTCACCTCGGCTGTCGAACTCCAGGTCCACTCCGATGAACCTCGCGTCGTCGACCGGTCGGTAGACCTGGTACCGCCGAACCCCGCCGGCATCCCGGCGCGCCGCTTCGCGGTCGAAGGCAGCCTTCCAGGTCTCGAAATCGCGGACAGGATGTTCGATCTGCAGGACGGGCATGGCGGTTCCCCCTGGTTGCGCGGACTGGTAGATACAGTGAGACTGTATCAATGTTGTGATACT
This sequence comes from Chloroflexota bacterium, assembly GCA_017881985.1. GTDB lineage: Bacteria > Chloroflexota > Limnocylindria > Limnocylindrales > CSP1-4 > CTSoil-043. The sequence continues at coordinate 3,323 of JADGQH010000309.1, forward strand.
GTACTCACATGGCGGATCCTGTCAACCCACCGCGCACCATCGACTTTCCGCGGCGTCGCGAACGGGCGCGGGCGACCCGGATGCGCGTGCTGGGTGCCGCGCGTGCGCTCTTCGTGGAGCGCGGCTACGTCGCGACGACGATCGATGCGATCGCCGAGCGCGCCGACGTGTCACCCGAGACGATCTATTCGA
>JADGQH010000086.1 GCA_017881985.1 Chloroflexota bacterium
CGGGTAGGCCGTCTCGTGGTAGGTGTGGCCGGCGGCGCTGCAGAGCCAGCGACCGGTCAGGCGCTGGAGGAGCTCGTCGGCGGGCACCTCCACCAGGAGTGCCGCGTCGACCGCGGTCCCGTCATCGGCAAGCGCCCGGTCGAGCGCCTCCGCCTGGGAGCGCGTTCGGGGGAAGCCGTCGAGGATCGCGCCGCGCTCGGCGTCCGGGGCATCCAGCCGCTCGAGCAGCATGCCGACGGTGAGCTCGTCGGGGACGAGCTCGCCGCGCTCCATGAACCCGCGGGCCGACAGCCCGAGCGGGCTGCCGTCGCGTGCCGCGGCCCGGAAGAGGTCGCCCGTGGCGACCCGGGGCAGCCCCAGGTGGCGCGCGAGCACGTGGGCCTGGGTTCCCTTCCCGGCGCCGGGCGCGCCGAGCAGGACGAGGATCCTCATCGAGGGCTCCCGCCCGGGCCCGCGGCCGCGATCACCGGATGAAGCCCTCGTAGTTGCGCATCATGAGCTGGGCCTCGAGCTGCTTCATCGTCTCGACGACGACGGAGACGGCGATGAGGATGCTCGTGCCGCCGAGGGAGAGGCCGGCGAGGCTCGGGATGAATGCCTGGAAGAGGTAGGGCGAGACGGCGACGATGCCGAGGAAGAGCGCCCCGGCCACGGTTATCCGGTTCACCACCCGGGCAAGGTAGTCCTGGGTTGGCCGCCCTGGACGGATGCCGGGGATGAACCCGCCGTTCTTCCGCAGCTGCTCCGCGGTCTCGTCCGGCTTGAACGTGAAGGCCGTGTAGAAGTACGTGAAGCCGACGGTCAGGAGGAAGTAGAGCGACCCGTACACGACGAGGTTGGATGGCCCGAACGTGTTGACGAAGAACGTCGCAATGTCCTTGACGAGGGTGACCTGGCTCTGGGCGAAATAGCCCGCGATCTGGCTCGGGAAGAGCAGGATGCTCACCGCGAAGATGATCGGGATGACGCCCGCCTGGTTGACGCGGAGCGGCAGGAACGTGGTCCCGCCCTGGTACATCCGCCGGCCCCGGACGCGGCTGGCGTACTGGATCGGGATCCGCCGCTGGCCCTCCGTGATGAACACGATCGCGGCGATCGCGGCGACGCCGAAGACGGCGAAGAGCGCGAGCGCAGCGATGTTGGGCGAATCAAGGAACGTGCCGATGGCCTGGGGCGCGCGGCCCACGATGCCCGCGAAGATGATGAAGCTGATCCCGTTCCCGATCCCCTTCTCGGTGATGAGCTCGCCGAGCCACATCAGGAGGATCGAGCCGGCCGTCAGCGTGACGATCTGGGTCAGCGTCTCGAACGAGGCGAGGTCGAAGTGCGTGTTGAGCACGCCCGCCTGGTTCAGCACGGCCAGGAACCCATAGCTCTGCAGCACCGCGAGCGGGACGGACAGGTAGCGGGTGTACTGGTTGATCTTGTTGCGCCCGTACTCACCCTCGCGCTGAAGCGCGGTGAGAGCCGGGATGACGCCCGTCATCAGCTGCATGATGATCGACGCGTTGATGTACGGGTTGACGCCCAGCCCGACCACCGAGAACCGCGACAGCCCGCCGCCGGAGAACAGGTCCAGCAGGCCGAACAGCGCGTTGTCCTTGAAGAACTGGGCGAGCTTCGTCGGGTCCGCCCCAGGGACCGGGACGTGGGCGAGCGCCCGGAAGATGATCAGGACGCCGAGGACGAACAGGATCCGGCGCCGGATGTCCGGCGCGCGGAACGCGTTGAGGATGGAGTCGAACACGGCTGGGCCGCGTCAGTCCGCGCCGGCCGGGGGCTCGACGCCGATGGCGGCAAGCAGGGACGTCGGGATCTCGATCACCTGGACCGTCCCGCCGGCAGCCTCGATCTTCTCGCGGGCGCTCTTGGTGAAGGCGTCGGCGACCACGAACATCGGCCGGCTCACCTCGCCGCTGCCGAGGATCTTGAGCGGCTTGTCGAGGCTGCGCACGAGGCCGGTCATCCGCAACAGCTCCTGGTTCACCGTGACGGGGGCGGGCGTGGCCCGCTTCGGCCCGCTGGGCAGGTCGCCCTCGGGCAGTCGGCCGAGCTCGATCGCGGCGCTGATGGCGCCCACGTTCACGACCTCGTACTCGATCCGGTTGAAGTTGCGGAATCCGTGCAGCTTCGGGATCCGGATGTGGATCGGGGTCTGGCCGCCCTCGAACCAGGCCGGGATGGAGCTGCCGGCGCGCGACTTCTGGCCCTTCGTCCCACGGCCGGCCGTCTTGCCCTTGCCGGCGGCGATCCCGCGACCGACGCGGGTCTTCGCGGTGTGCGCACCCTCGGGGGGCCGCAGATCGTGAAGCTTCATGGGGTCTCCTCCGCCGCCGTCTCGGGCAGCTCCTCGACCTCGACGAGGAAGCGGACCGCACGGACCATGCCGCGCGTCGCGTCGTTGTCGGGCACGACGACCGTGTCGCCGATCCGGTGGAGGCCGAGCGCCCTGATGGTCCCCCGGTTGCGGGCGATGTGGCTGATGGTGCTCTTGACCTGGGTCACCCGGAGCTTACCGGCCATCAGCGGCCTCCGCGGACGGCTGGCCGGCAACGAAGAGCCGGATGGGCACGCCCCGGCGTGCCGAGATCTCCTCGGCCGACGAGAGGTCGCGGAGGGCCTCGATCGTGGCGCGCACGACGTTGACCGGGTTCGTGGAGCCGTGGACCTTGGTCAGGATGTCGCGAATGCCGGCAGCCTCGACCACCGCGCGGACCGAGCCGCCGGCGATGACGCCCGTCCCCTGCGAGGCGGGCTTGAGGAGGACCTTGGCGGCCGCGAACTCCGAGCGAACCTCGTGGGTGATGGTGGTCCCCACCATCGGGATCTTGATGAGGTTCTTCTTCGCGTCCTCGACGCCCTTGCGGATCGCCTCGGGAACCTCGCCGGCCTTGCCGAGCCCGGCGCCGACGTGGCCCTGACCGTCACCGACGATGACGACCGCGGAGAAGCTGAAGCGCCGGCCGCCCTTGACGACCTTGGCGACGCGGTTGATCTGGACGACACGCTCCTCGAGCGTGAGCTTGGCGGGATCGATCCTGGCCACTGGCGGTCTTCTCCTCCTAGAAGTCGAGACCGGCCTCGCGCGCGGCGTCGGCAAGCGTCTTGACCCGGCCGTGGTAGCGATACCCGGCCCGATCGAAGACAACCTGCGCGACCCCGGCGGTTCGGGCCCGCTCGGCGACCAGGCGCCCGACAACCTTCGCTTCGTCGACCTTCGTCTGCTTCCCGCCCCTGAGCTCGGGCTCGAGGGAGGAGGCGGCGGCGAGGGTGCGACCGGCGGCGTCGTCGATCACCTGTGCATAGATGTTGTTGAGGCTGCGGTAGACCGCAAGGCGCGGCCGCGCGGACGTCCCCTCCAGTCGGAGGCGAATCCGCTCGTGCCGTTTCTGCCGGGCGGCGCCGCGCGTGGCGGCCTTCGTCATCGTGGTCGTCCTTCCGTTACTTCTTTCCGCCGATCTTGCCGGCCTTGCCGGCCTTTCGGCGGATCACCTCGCCGGCGTAGCGGACACCCTTGCCCTTGTAGGGCTCCGGCTTCCGCGTGGCGCGGACGCGGGCGGCAACCTGGCCGACGAGCTCCTTGTCGATGCCAAGGACGGCCAGCTTGATCGGGGTCTCGACCTCGAAGCTGATGCCGTCCGGCGGCACGATCTCGACGGGATGGCTGTACCCGAGGTTGAGCTGCAGCTTGTCGCCGATCTTCTGGGCGCGGTAGCCGACGCCCGTGATCTCGAGGCTCTTCCGGTAGCCGGTCGTGACGCCCACGACCATGTTGTTGATGAGCGTCCGGGTCAGCCCGTGGAGCTGCTTGTGCTGCTTGAGGTCCGAGGGGCGCGTCACGAGGAGGCTCCCCTCGCCCGTCTCCACGGTCATGGCGGCCGGGAGGGAGCGGGTCAGGGTCCCCTTGGGGCCTGTCACGGTGATGACCGGTCCGTCGAGAGCGATCTCGACGCCGGCGGGCACGAGGACCGGCTGGCGGCCGATACGCGACATCGTCGTCCCCCCTACCAGACGTACGCGAGGACTTCGCCGCCGAGCTGGGCCTTGCGAGCCTGCGCGCCGGTCATGATCCCCTGGCTGGTGCTGACGATGACGATGCCCAGGCCGCCCAGGACCCGGGGGATGTCCGTCTTGCGGGCGTAGACGCGGAGGCCGGGCTTGCTGATGCGCTTGAGCCCGGAGACGACCGAGGCCTTGCCGTCGACGTACTTGAGGTTGAGCGTGATGACAGGGTGCACACCGTGCTCGTCCTTGCCCTCGCTGAATGAGGCGATGAAGCCCTCCTCGACGAGGATGCGAGCGATCTCGCGCTTCACGCGCGACGCCGGGACGACCACCTCGAGGTGGTGCGCCCGCGACGCGTTGCGGATGCGCGTGAGCATGTCGGCGATCGGATCAGAGACGTTCATCGTCGATTCACCAGCTCGACTTCGTCACGCCCGGGACCTCGCCCGCGAGGGCGCGTTCCCGGAAGCAGATGCGGCAGAGCGCGAACCGGCGCATGTACGCACGGGGCCGGCCACACAGCGTGCACCGGTGGTAGCCCTGCACCTTGTGCTTGGGCGTTCGCTTCGCCTTGGCAATCAGAGATTTCTTGGCCATGGTCCTCCTCCCCGCGCTAGCCGGCGAAGGGCATGCCGAGGAGCTCCAGAAGTTTCCGGGACTCCTCGTCGGTCTTCGCCGTCGTCACGATGCTGATCTCCAGCCCGCGGAGACGGTCGACCTTGTCGTAATCGATCTCGGGAAACGCGAGCTGCTCGCGCATCCCGAGGCTGTAGTTGCCCCGCCCATCGAACGACTTGGCCGGGATGCCCCGGAAGTCGCGGATGCGCGGAAGCGCCAGGACGGTGAGGCGCTCCAGGAAGTCCCACATCCGCTCGCCGCGAAGGGTCACCTTCGCGCCGATGGTGTTGCCCGTCCGGAGACGGAACTGGGCGATGGAGCGCTTGGCCTTCGTGACGATCGGCTTCTGGCCCGTGATGAGGGTCAGGTCGCCGACGGCCGCGTCGAGCGCCTTTGCATTCGTGAGCGCCTCGCCGAGCCCGATGTTCACCACGATCTTCTCGAGCCGCGGCACTTGCATCGGGTTGGCATAGGCGAACTGCTTGGTGAGCGCCGGGACGACCTCGGTCGCGTAGCGGCCCTTCAGGTTGCTGCTCACGCGCCCTTCACCTCCACCGGCTGGCCACAGTGGCCGCAGGCTCGTACCCGCGCACCGGTCTCCAGGAGGAGGTGGCGGATGCGCGTGGGCTGGTCGCAGCGGGGGCAGACCAGCATGACCTTCCCGACCGCCATCGGCATCGCCTTCTCGACCATGCCCCCCTGCTGCATCTGCGGCACGCGATCGTTCTGGTTCATGCGCGGGCGCGGCTTCGTATGCCGCTTGGCGACGTTCAGGCCCTGGACGACCACGCGGTACGGGGTGCCCGGCGTCAGCGGCCGGTCGACGCGCTCAACCGTCCCGCGCTTGCCGGCATCCTTGCCGCCCAGCACCAGGATGGTGTCACCCTTGCGGATCTCGGAGACCTTCGTCACCCGGGGTGCAACGGCACGTGCCATCTCAGAGCACCTCCGGCGCGAGCGAGACGATCTTCATGTAGTTCCGATCGCGCAGCTCGCGCGCCACGGGTCCGAAGATCCGTGTCCCGCGCGGGTTGCCCTGGTTGTTGATGAGGACGGCCGCGTTCTCGTCGAACCGGATGTAGCTGCCATCCGGCCGGCCGTATTCCTTGGCGGTACGGACGATGACGGCACGCACGACATCGCCCTTCTTGACGGCGGCGTTGGGGATCGCCTGCTTCACGCTGGCGACGATCACGTCGCCGACTTCCGCGGTCGTCGCGCGCGAGCGGCCCATGATCCGGATGCACTGGATCACGCGAGCCCCCGTGTTGTCCGCGACCCGGAGCCGGGTTTGCTGCTGGATCACGCCTCGGTCCCCTCCCCGGTTGCGGCGTGCGTCCTGCCCGGATGCGCCGCAGCGTGGATCGCCTCGGTCGTGGCCGACTCCTCGACCACGAGCTCGGTCGGCTGATCCTCGCCACCCCGCGAGATGACCTCGACGAGCCGCCAGCGCTTGGTCCGCGACAGCGGTCGGGACTCCTCGATGCGCACCGTGTCGCCGACGCGCGCCGCGTTGAGCTCGTCATGAGCCGCGAACTTGCTGGAGGCCCGGATCACCCGCTTGTAGAGCGGATGGCGCGTCAGCCGCTCGACGGAGACGACGATCGTCTTGTCCATCTTGTCGCTGACGACGCGCCCGACCTTGGTCTTGCGATTGCCCTGCACGTCTGTTGCTCCTGCCATGCCGGGCCTCCTATGCGCTCGTCTCCACGAGCATGCGCTCGTGGCGAACGGTGAGGATCCGGGCGATCGTCCGGCGGTTGCCGGAGATCGCGGTGTAGTCCTTCAGCTGGCGCGTCGCGAGCTCGAAGCGGGCCTGCCAGAGGTCTCGCTTGGCATCCTTGAGCGCCTGGTCCAGCTCCGCGTCCGACAGGGCGCGCAGCTTGTCGATGTCGATCACGCGCTCTCCTCCTCCTTGACGATGAAGCGCGTGGCGACCGGGAGCTTGTGGCCGGCAAGGCGCATCGCCTCGACCGCCGACTCGCGATCCACCCCGGCCATCTCGAAGAGGATCCGGCCGGGCCGCACGACGGCGACCCAGTGATCCGGGGCGCCCTTGCCGGACCCCATCCGGGTCTCCGCAGGCTTCTTGGTGGCGGGCTTGTCCGGGAAGATCCGGATCCAGATCTTGCCGCCGCGCTTGACCGAGCGGGTCATCGCGCGCCGAGCGGCCTCGATCTGGCGGCTGGTGATCCAGGCGGGTTCGAGGGTGATGAGCCCGAACTCCCCGAAGGAGACGGCGGTGCCACCCTTGGACATCCCGGCCATCCGGCCGCGCATGACCTTCCGATGCTTGACGCGGCGGGGCATCAGCATGACGTCATGCCCCCTGGGCCGCGACGGGCGCGATGGCCGGGGCGGCCACCGGTCGCGCGATCCGCTGGTCGGGCACGTCGCCCCGGTAGATCCAGACCTTCACGCCGATCGTGCCGTACGTGGTCCGCGACAGCACGTAGCCGTAGCTGATGTCCGCGCGGAGCGTGCCGAGCGGGATGCGACCCTCGCGGTCCCACTCGCGCCGGGCCATCTCGGAGCCGCCGAGGCGACCGGCGACGGCGATCTTCACGCCCTTCGCGCCGGCCTTCATGGTCCGCTGGATCGCCTGCTTCATCGCCTTGCGGAACGCGATCCGGCGGCTCAGCTGCTGGGCGACGTTGGCGGCCACCAGGTAGGCGTCGAGTTCCGGCTGGCGGATCTCCTTGATCTCGAGCTTCACCTTGCGGGGCTTCGTGAGGTCGCCGATCTGCTTGCGCAGGATCTCGACGTTCGCGCCGCCCTTGCCGATCACGATGCCCGGCTTGGCCGTGTGGATCGTCACCGTCACGTAGTTGATGCCGCGCTCGATCTCGACGCCGCCGACGCTGGCGTTCGCCAGGCGCTTCTCGATGAGCTTGCGCATGGCGAGGTCTTCCTGGAGCAGCGTCGCGTAGTCCTTGTCGGCGTACCACTTCGCGGACCAGGTGCGGCTCGTCCCGAGGCGGAAGCCGTACGGGTGGACCTTGTGTCCCATGTCAGGCCTCCCGCTCTTCGAGGACGATGGTGATGTGGGTCATCGGCTTGTGGATGGCGAAGGCCCGTCCCTGGGCTCGCGGCTTCCAGCGCTTGAGGGTGGGCCCCTCGTTCGCATGGGCCTCGACGATCACGAGGTCCTCGGCCGCGAGGTTGTGGTTGTTCTCGGCGTTCGCGGTCGCGCTCGCGAGGACGCGCGCGACGTCGCGCGCGGCTCCCTGCGGCATGAAGCGCAGGATCGCGCTCGCGTCCTCGACCCGTCGCCCACGGATGGCCGACGTGACGAGGTTCGCCTTGCGGGTGGACCCGCGGAGGTACTTGGCAGTGGCAGAAACGCGCACGTTCTCGTCCCCTACCGCACGGCCGTGGCGCGGTCGGTCTTCTTGTCGTGCCCGCGGAACGTGCGGGTCGGGGCGAACTCGCCCAGCCGATGACCGACCATGTTCTCGGTGACGTAGACCGGCACGTGCTTCCGCCCGTTGTAGACGGCGATCGTGTGCCCGATGAAGTCCGGGAAGACGACCGAGGCGCGGGACCACGTGCGGACGATCTTCCGCTCGTTCTTCTTGTTCATCTCCTGGACGCGGCCGAGGAGCCGCGCCTCGACGAACGGTCCTTTCTTGACCGAACGCGACATGCTTCTGCTCCTCCTACGACTTGCGGTGTCGCGACCGGACGATCAGGCGATCGCCTGTCGTCGCGCGCCGCGTCCGGTACCCCATCGCCGGCTTTCCCCACGGCGTCTTGGGGGGCATTCCCGTCGGGGACTTGCCCTCGCCGCCGCCGTGCGGATGGTCGCGTGGGGTCATCGCGACGCCCCGGGTCTCCGGACGAAGGCCCATGTGGCGGGCCCGGCCGGCCTTCCCGAGGCTCTGGTTCTCGTGGTCGAGGTTGGAGACCTGCCCGATCGTCGCCACGCAGCGCAGCGGGACGCGACGCATCTCGCCCGACGGGAGCCGGACGGTGGCGTAGTCGCCTTCCTTCGCGAGGAGCTGCGCCGCACCACCCGCCGAGCGGACGATCTGGCCGCCCTTGCCGGGCACCAGCTCGATGTTGTGGATGGTGGTGCCCAGCGGGATGCTCGAGAGCGGCAGGGCGTTTCCCACCCGGGCCTCGGCGTCGGGCCCGGCGACCACGAGGTCGCCGACCTTGAGGCCGTGGGGCAGAAGCATGTAGCGCTTCTCGCCGTCCCGGTAGTGGAGGAGGCCGATGCGGGCCGACCGGTTCGGGTCGTACTCCACGGTGGCGATCTTGGCCGGCACGCCGACCTTGTCGCGCTTGAAGTCGATGATCCGGTAGTGCTGCTTCTCGCCGCCGCCGCGATGGCGGACGGTGAGGCGGCCCTGGTTGTTGCGACCCGAGCCACGCTTCTTCGGCTCGAGCAGCGGCTTGTAGGGCTCCTTGGTGGTGATCTCCTCGAAGGTCGAGCGGGTCATGAACCGCCGGCCGGCCGAGGTGGGCTTGTAGCTGCGGAGCGGCATCGCTACACCCCCTCGAAGAATTCGATCTTCTGGCCGGCGGCGAGCGTCACGATCGCCTTGCGCCAGGGCGTGGTCCAGCCCGTGATCCGGCCGCGCTTGGTACCGCGACGCTTCTCCTTGGCCTTCGTCGTGAGGACGTTGACCGCGGTGACCTGGACCTTGAAAAGCTCCTCGACGGCCGCCTTGACCTGGATCTTCGAGGCGTCGCCGTGGACTTCAAACGTGTACTTGCCGCGGCCGGACTCATCCATCGACTTCTCGCTGATGATCGGCCGCACGATCACTTCGTGGGCGGTGAGCGTCATGCGTACACCTCCTCGAGGCGGGCGAGCGCCGTCTGCTCGATGACGATCGTGTCCGCGTTGAGGAGGTCCACGACGTTGAGCGAGTCGGCGAGGAGGACCGCAACCCGCGGCAGGTTTCGCGCCGACAGGTCGAGGCGCTCGTCGCGGGCCGGCGAGACGATGAGCACGCGGCCGGCCACCTTGAGGTTGCCGAGCACGCCCAGCAGCTCCTTGGTCTTGATCGCCTCGAGCCCGAAGGCGTCGAGGACCCGGATGGCGTCGCCGCCGAACTTGGCGGTCAGCGCGCCGCGGAGCGCGAGGCGCTTCATCTTCCGCGGGAGGCGCTGCGCGTACGAGCGCGGATGCGGCCCGAACACGACGCCGCCACCGGCAAAGTGCGGCGCGCGGCGCGAGCCCTGGCGGGCACGGCCGGTCCCCTTCTGGCGATACGGCTTCGCGCCGCCGCCGCGGACCTCACCGCGGGTCTTCGTATCGCTGGTGCCCAGGCGGCGCCCGGCGAGCTGCGCGGTCACGACTTGGTGGAGGACGGCAGCGTTGACCGGGGCGGCAAAGAGCTCGTCCGAGAGCTCCACCGTTCCGATCGCCTCGCCCGTCCGGGCATAGAGCGTGGTCTGCGGCATCGTCAGGCCTTCTTCACGAGGACGAGCGCGTGGGGCGCTCCCGGCACGGACCCCTTCACGAGGAGGAGGTTCCGCTCGGTGTCGACCCGCACGACGTGCAGCTTCTTGACGGTGACGCGGTCGTCACCCATGTGGCCGGCCATCTTCATGCCCCGGTAGACACGGCCGGGCGTGGTGCCCGGGCCGATCGAGCCCGGCGCGCGGTGGTGGTCGGAACCGTGCGTCTTCGGACCGCGGTGGAAGTTGTTCCGCTTGATGTTGCCCGCGAAGCCCTTGCCCTTCGACGTTCCGGTGACGTGGATCACGTCGCCGACGGCGAAGAGGGTGACGTCGAGGGTCTGCCCGACGGTGTACTCGGAGACGTCCTCGAGCAGGAACTCGCGGATCACCGCGACCTTGGGAAGCTCCTTGAGCTGCCCGGCCTCGGGCTTGGTGAGCTTCTTCGAGGGCTCGATCCCGAGCTGCACGGCGGTATAGCCGTCCCGCTCCGGCGTCCGGAGACGCGTCACGGTGTTCGGCCCGACGGCGACGACGCTGACCGGGATCATGGTGCCGTCGGCCTGGAAGACCTGGGTCATCCCGACCTTTCGTCCAATCAATCCGATGCTCATCGCACGGTCCCTGTCTCACCGCTCAGCCGCGCCCAGGGCAAGGCGGAGCCGAGCACGGGAGCGTGCGCACTTGCGGTGCGTGAGCGACCGCGCGCAGGCGACAACGCGGCCATGGGTCGGGTGAGCGAGTGAGACTTCATCACATCTTGATCTCGATGTCGACACCCGCCGCGAGCGAGAGGCGCATCAGGGCGTCGACCGTCTTGGCCGACGGGTCGAGGATGTCAACGAGTCGCTTGTGGGTGCGGATCTCGAACTGCTCCCGGCTGTCCTTGTCGATGAACGGCGAGCGGAGCACGGTGAACTTCTCGATCCGGGTCGGGAGCGGGACCGGGCCGACCACGTCGGCACCCGTCCGCTGAGCGGTCTCGACGATCTGGGCCGCGGACTGATCAAGCAGGCGGTGGTCGTAGGCCTTGAGGCGGATCCGGATCCGCTGCTTTGGCATCGGGCTACTCGACGATGCTCACGATCGCGCCGGCGCCGACGGTTCGGCCACCCTCGCGGATCGCGAAGCGCTGCCCGATCTCGATCGCGATCGG
>JADGQH010000310.1 GCA_017881985.1 Chloroflexota bacterium
GGCAAGGTCCAGCGCCACGCGGGCCAGCGCGAGCTGCTGCGGATCGTGGTCGGTCCCGGCGGCCTGCGGGAGGGCCTGGACCTGGATGCCGCGGCCGACATCCTGTATGCCGTCGGGAGCCCCGAGACGTATCAGCTTCTCGTCACCGACCGCGGCTGGAGCCCCTCCCGGTTCGAATCCTGGTACGGCGAGACGCTGGGCCGCCTGCTCCTACCGCCGGAAGATCACCCCGATCAGGCCCCTCAGGAATCCGAGCGCGGCGGCGAGCGCCACCAGGACGACCAGGCCGACGACCAGCAGGGGCCATAGCGGGAGCGGAACCAGGACGAACAGCAGGGCGACGAGGAGCCCGACGATCAGGCAACCGCACATGGCCACGTGCTCCGCTACAGGGTGAGTGGTCGGATCATCGCATCGCCTGGCGTGCTGACCGGTCGGGACAGATCGCGCGGGCGCGGGAGGTCGCGGGCCGGGCTAGTACCGGTAGAGCGAGGCCACAAACGGTGTTCGGTTGAACATCAGCAACGCGATCGGGATGCCGACGACGGTGAGCTGAACGACCCACGCCAGGCTCATCCAGGCGGCGGACGCCCACCAGCCCACCAGGACGAACCACACGCCCCGGACGTACCAGGCGACCTGCGGTCGCCCGGCTTCCGAGACGACCCTGCGACCCTCCGCGTCCTGCCCGAGGACCCACGTCCGCCTCCGGGGCCGCAGCGTCAGGATCGTCGGCAGCCGGTTGATGATCCAGATCCCGAGCGGGATGCCGATGATCGTCGCGAGCGCGAACCATGCCACGCCGACGGCGATCCCCGACGCCCACCACCCGACGAAGAGCCACCAGACGAAGCGCACCAGGAGACCTGGTCCGCGGGTTCCTTCAACGGTCACGACAATCCAGTCTCCCAACGCGGATTCGTACAGTCATGATCCCACTGGCGCCGCCGGTCAGGGGCGGACGGTGAGACAGTGACAGCCGAGCGTTGACAGGTCGCCCGCGGCAAGGGCGGCCCGATACGCCTGGATCGTGGTCGCGGCGCAGTAGTGCTCCCGGATCTCGATGAGCAGGTTCCTCACCGTCGCCGGGGACATGCCGGTGGTCGCGGCGGTGAGCTCGTAGGTGCCTGCTTCCGCGTAGGCGTCGAGGACGGCAAGCTGCCGCATCGTCGGCTCGTTCGGTCGGAGGATCGCCGCCGCCCGGGCGGACTCGTTGAGACGGGGTTGCTTCTGCATCGCCGAGCCACGGTAGACCTGCCCGGTTGGCATGTCATGACGGACCTTCATGACCGCGCTGATGGGCCGGTCATCGGCTCGACCGGCCGTACAATGGCAAGACGCTCTCTCGCAACCTGGAAGTGAGTCGCGATGAACGGCCACGTGGAATCACCCCTCATCGAAGCCCGCCGAGCCCTGCTGCTCCACGATCGCCCGCTGATGGTGGATCTCATCACGCTGACGCTGAACCACGGCGTGTTCGACGTCCGGGCCGCGAGCAGCTTCGCCGAGGCGAAGGCGATCATGGCGGAGTGGCGCCCGAACATCTCCGTGATCGACATGGACCACGACGACAGCGCGGCGCTGCTCAAGCTCCTGGGGGCTTCGAACGCGATGCGGAGAATCGGGACGCCGGTCCTCGGGCTCACGCGAATGGGTGACCTCAAGACGAAGCTCGCAGCGTTCGACCTCGGCGTGGACGACATCCTGACGACGCCCTTCTCGCCCGAAGAGCTGCTGGCCCGGGCCATCGTGATCACGAGGCGGGCGTCGGGCGTCGACCTGCCGCTCATTCCCGTCATCCGGCTCGGCGAGATCGACGTCGACATCGTCAACCGCGAGGTGCGCGCGGGCACCTCGGTCGTGCAGCTGACGCCGATCGAGCAGAGCCTGCTTTACCTCCTGGCCAGCTGCGGTGGGCGCGTGGTGACGCACGAAGAGATCATTGACGCGATCTGGGGCACCGACTTCGTCGCCGAAAGCAACATCGTCGACCGCCACGTCCGGAGCCTGCGCACCAAGCTCCAGGACGACTACAGGCATCCGCGGTTCATCGCGACGGTCCAGAACAAGGGCTACCGCTTCATCCCGACGTTCTCCAACGCCGGCTGGGGTGGGGCGCCGACCGCGAGCGGGCACGCGCGCACCTGAGCACCGACGGAGCGGCCCTCGAGTCCCTCGCTCGAGACCTGCCGCGCACATTCCGTGCCCGGCCCGACGATCCGTGGGGCGAGTCACCCGAGCTCCATTTCCACCCAGTCGGAAACGAGGTGGAGTCCTGCGTTGGTTTGGTGCGCTATTCCCGAGCGGGTGAGGCTCCGAGTCCATCCGCGACGGCCGCCACGAAGAGGAGGCCTCCCCCGATCCCGACGACGAGAACGGTGAGGGAGAGGCCAGGGTCGAGGTCGATCGCCCCGAGGAGGCCCAGCAGGTAGCCGATGGCAAGGGTGGCGAACCCGACGGACGTCGCCGCCGCGGCCAAGGTCCAGGCGCGGCGGGGAGCCTCGCCGGCCGACCAGCCCGTGAGGATGACCCAGGCGTGGTAGAGCGAGGCGAGGAAGCCTGCCGCGAACATGGCCGGGACCGTCCAGGCCCAGTCCGCCCCCAGGTCCCCGGCTGAGGGTGACACGAACAGCCTGAGTCCCCAAAGCTCGAGGAGGCCGACAACGACCAGCGCCACGGCGATGACTCGGCGTGAGGATCGTGCGGCCGATCGCTCGCGCAGGCGAGCGAGACCGAACGCGAAGAGGAGTGTCCCGACCGCGCCTGCGAGCAACCCGACGAGCAACCCGATCCGGCTCACAAGATCCGCGTCCGGCAAGAACGAGGGCCAGGTCGTGTCTGGTCCGGCGTTGAACTTCAGGACGGCCAGCCCGCTGACCGCTGCCCCGGCCGATTGCGCGAGCTCCGATCCAGCCCCCAACAGCGCGCCGAGGAGGAGCAGCCTGCGAGCCTGCCAGGCGTCGGGAGATCGCAGCATGAATGCGGCTGGAAGGAGGAACGCCACGACTCCGCCGATCATGTTCGTCAGCATCAGTGGGAGAGTGCCTGCGGACTCGTAGCCCGACCACGACGGCAGGAAGGACACCAGCTGCAGCGCAAGGTTAACCGCGATCGCCACGGCACAGATCGCTAGCACGCCGGTGCGGCCGATGCCGATCAGCCTGCGGGGCCGTCGGACGATCGGCGTTCCGTCGAGCTCGGTGAGCGTCGCGCCATCCATGGATTGAGCGTGGACGAGGGCAATCGGTGCGTCAAGGGTCGCTGGGACGAAATGGCCCGACGATGTCCCCGGCAGGGCCGAAGAGATGCCAACCGGCGATGGCGTACGGGTCGGCCGGCTTGTGAGCCACAGCCGGATAGCCGCGGGCGTGTCGTGCTGGAAGGCCGGATGTCACTTGACGAAGGTCGCAGGGCCGACGACTCTCGATGCTCGTCGAGATGTGGCAGAGGGCGGGCGTGACCGAACGCAAGAATGTGAGCCGATTCCTT
>JADGQH010000087.1 GCA_017881985.1 Chloroflexota bacterium
GGACCTCACGCCCGAGCAGCTGGCGCTCCGGGCCTCCCCGGAGCACTGGCCCGTCTGGGCGATCGCCAGCCACGTGGCCGGGACGCGCGTCTACTGGCTCTGCCACGTCCTGGGCGAGCCCGGAGCTGACACGACGCCGTTCGCCGATCCGGACGGCGCCGGCTGGGAGGATGACCTCGATCACCCGCGCAGCGCGGGAGAGGTCATCGGTGCGCTCGAAGCGACCTTCGCGATCATCGACGCTGCCCTCGACCGCTGGACGCCCGAGATGATGGGCGACAGGGTAGAGCGCTCATACAGGGATGTTCACCAGATCCACTCGCGGACGTCGATTCTCCAGCGCCTCCTGACGCATGAGGCGTACCACGGTGGCGAGCTGGCCATCGCTCTCGGCAGCCACCAGCTTGATCCGACGTACATCTGGCGCGCGGACGACCCGCTCCAGTCCTGACGCGGAACGAGCGAGGCACCCTCGATAGCCGGGTAGCTTGGTCCGTGACGTGTTCGACCGGAACGAGGATGGTGTCAAGGCCGATCTGCCGGAGCTGGCGTCGCCTGGCGCCGACGAGGCCGCGGAATCGCGGACCCCGGCGCTCCCTTGGGGCCGGTCCTCAACGAGCAGTCGTGCGCCCACCGCCAACACGACCGCGTGCACATGCACTTACGCATTCTGGCTGGGCGACCCGAGAGCGCCGACGTCCCGTTGGAGCCGCCGCCGTGCGCGGGGTTCTCGTGGATACGACCCGGCCAATGGCCCGAACGCCGCGATCCGGCGGTCGCAGGATCGTGGTAGGTACATCGCTCGTCGCCGCGACCAGCCTCAAGACTCCACCACTTCGATCGCGGTCTGTGCCCGGGGAGCGTGCCGGCGCGCACGACGCCTCAACCGTGTCGGCGTGCCCGGTACCCTTCTTGGTACGTCGTTCGCAGTGTGGTGATCTCTGCGCTGACGGCTGCCCATTCCGGGCTATCCGGCGCGATCGCGGCAAGTCGCCGCTCTGCGGCACGCCACTTGGCCAGGACGGTCCCCAGCGCAAAGACGGTACCGGGGGCCTCGCTTGGACCCCCGGTGGGCTCGAGGATCGCCTCGAAGCGACCGTCGTCCCGGCGCACGATCAGATAGCGGACGCGGATTTCCCGACCGTCAACGCGCCTGATCGTGGCCTCGCCCGCAAGCTCGGGACGGCCGGCCGCTTCCCACTGCGTTCGGAGGTCCACCTCCTCGCCGGGCGAGGCAGGCTGGGCGGCGAATGCTCCTCGCGGGGCCGCCTTGAGGTCGTCGAGCGTCGTGCCGAGGAGCCCCAGCGCCGCTTCGCTTGCTTCCTCGATCAGGCCTGTCTCATCCAGGACGATCGTTGCCGGCGCGATGGGCTGCGAGGACAGCATTGGGGGTCGTCCCTTCAGCAGCGCTATCTCGTGGATCTCGGCAGGGCGCGAATGTAGCGGGTGGCGATCCAGCGGTCACACCCCACAGGCAGCGCCCCCCGCGGGTCTGCCCGCCGCGTACCTCCGGTGCTTCCTGCTCCGTGGCGCCGCCGCATCGCCCCCTTCCGGTTGGGCCGACAAGGAGTTGTGTGCGACCTTCATTAAGGCACCCCGTCGAACCAGTCCCACGGCCGTAACTCGGAGGCCGCGTCAGCGCGACATCACGCTGAGGACCCGGCCGACGGGAAGGCGACCGCGCCGCCGTCCGACGTTCCGGCCGCGGACGCCTGTTCGTCGCGCGCGACGCGGCCGTCCACGTCGAGGAGGTAGCCAATTCCCTGGAACGTCCTGATGCGGCCCGGCTCGCCGGGCTCGGCGCCGAGCTTGCGCCGGACACGGCTCACCCACACCCGGAGGTACTGGAGGTCGTCGCGGTACTCCGGGCCCCAGACCTTCGTCAGCAGCTCCGTGTGCAGCACGACCTTGCCCGCGTTCGCGGCGAGGTGCTGGAGGAGGAGCCATTCGGTTCGAGAGAACTGGACCAGCTCGCCCGACCGCGTGACCATGCGCCGCTCGAGGTCGATCTCCACGTCGTCGAATCGGATGACGCCGATGCCGGGTGCGGCTCCCGTGCTCCGCCGGAGGACCGCGCGGACGCGCGCGGCGAGTTCATCTGGGTGGAACGGCTTGGCGATGTAGTCATCGGCCCCCAGGTCGAGGCCCTTTGCCTTGTCTGCGGTGGAGCCCTTGGCGGTCAGCAGGATGACCGGAACCGGACGACCTTCGCGGAGCTGGCCCATTACCTCGATCCCGTCGAGGTCGGGCATTACGATGTCGAGCAGGACAACGTCTGGCCGATACTCCTCGGCCTTTCGGATCGCTTCCTCGCCGGTTGCGGCCGTGATGACCCGAAACCCTTCCTCCCCGAGGGCGATCGCGACGAGCTTCGTGATGCGCGGCTCGTCGTCGGCGACCAGAACGAGCGGTTGTGACGCCACGATCACCTCCGGACGAGCCTGCCCAGCGAGCCACGACGCACGCGACCCCGGAGCGCCTCGTCGTCAGGATGATGGCCCCCGGGGTCGCGATGCGGCATCCTGCGTGGCGCTGACATTACATCGACGTTGCAAGTCGTCGGCACAGCAGAGAGGCCAGATGTACGGCCGGGCGCCGCGCCCAGGCGCACGTCCCGCCGCACACAGAGCTGCGTCAGCGCGATGGATCGATGTCCGACGGTGGGTACGAACGCGATCCACGGCACGTCAGTCGCTGAACTCGCCTTCGTACGTGGGAAGAACAACGGTGAACTCGCTTCCGCCTCCCTCCGCGGGTGCCGCCCAGATCCGGCCATCCATCGCGTCGACCAGGCGGCGCGAGACGTACAGCCCGATCCCGGCGCCGCCCGCCATCTTGGCGGTCTTCGGGGAGCGATAGAACGGTTCGAAGAGGCTCTCGGCCTCATTGGTGTCGACGCCGGCTCCGTGGTCGCGGACGCGCATCGCCACCCCGCCCGGGACCGCTTCGACCGTCACGTCGACGACTGAACCGACGTCGCTGTACTTGGCCGCATTCGAGAGCAGGTTGCGAAGGACCTGCTGGACGCTCGTCTCATCGGCCCTGACCGCCGGAAGGTCGAGGGCGACCTCCACCGCGAATTGGATCGCCGGCCAGCGCATCCGCTCCTGTTCGACCACGATCGGGACGAGGCGCTGGAGGAGGCTGGGCTCGCCGCCAAGGTCTATTCCCTCGTCGAACCGCGCGAGCACGAGGAGGTCCTCGACGAGGCGGTAGAGACGGTTGGCCTCGCTCGCGATGTCCGCGAGGATCTCGGTCCGGGTCTCCTCGCTCAGCGATGCACCAGGGCGCGTGAGCACGCTCGAACCGCCGTAGATCGTGGTCACCGGGGTCCGCAGCTCATGCGAGAGCAGGCTGAGGAACGCCTCGCGGAGCCCCTGTCCCTGGCGGAATGCCGTCATGTCCCGGCACACGACCACCGTGGTCGGGGGAAACGTGCCTGCCGGCTCCGCCACGGGGTACGCGACGATCTCGACCGACGTGTCCCGGCGGGCACGCAGCTGGAACTCCGTGGGACTTGCCGGAAGCTCCGACGGCGCATCCCCGCCCGCATCCCGAAGGCGCCCCAGGAGCTCGGCGAGCGACGCGACGCGTCCGCCCAGGAGGCGGGCGGCCGCGGCGTTGTCGGATCGCACGGAGCCGTCCGGCTCGATCACGATGATCCCTTCGCCGAGAGCGCCGATGACCGCCTCCACCTCGGCGGCGTGGCCGATCTCTGCGGAGGAGAGACGTGCCCGCTCGAGCGCTGCGGCTCCGAGGCGGGCGATCGCCGCGATGAAGTCCCGCCGATCCTCGGCGAACTCGTGCTGCGAATCCCACGTGAACCCGAGGACCCCGAAGCTTCGATCGTCGATGGCGAGGGGCACGGCCGCCACCGAGTGAGGTAGCACTTCAATCCCGTGCGAGGCGAGCGACGGCCCGTATCGCGCCACGTACTCCGCTGGGTCCTCGATGAACACCGACTCCCCGGTCCGGGCCACGTCGGTGGCCGGCGTTGGAATGTCCAGCGGAAGGATCGACATCACCTGCTCCCCCGCCGGCGAGTAGCCGCGAGACCCGATCGCCTCCAGGTGCTCTTCGCCGGGATTGATGTAGAAGATGACGGCGCCATCTGCCTGGAGAGAGGCGATCCCGTGGGCCAGGAGCGCGTTCGTGAGGTGGTCGCGCGTCAGGGCACCCGCCAGCTCGGCGGCGAGGCCCTGGAGCGCGCTGAGACGCCGAACGATCAGGTCCGTCCGCTCCTTCGCCACTTCGGCCTCGGCACGCGCCCGATGCGAGTCGTCCTGGGCCCGATCCCGAAGCCAGGCGAGGGTGCTCGCGAGCAGCCCGACCAGCCCGAATAGCAGGAGCCGAACCCGATCGCTCTCGACGGCGACGTCCAGGCGCCCGCCTGGGTCCATGAACATGTATGCCTCGAGGACGATCGACACGCCGGTCGCCACCAGGCCCGGAAGGAATCCTCCCAGACCGGCCGCGACCACGACCGCTGCTACTGCCGGCAGGAAACCGACATCCCGGCCGAGTGCCCCGTTGAGGGCCGACTTGACCGGCAGGACTGCCAGGGCTGCGAGGAAGGCGAGCCCAAGAAGCTGCGCCAGCCGGACCCTGCTCGGCGATCTCATGGCTGGGCGGGGACCGCGGCAACGCCGGGCGCCATGGCGCTGCAACGGATCCGATCCCGGCGATGATGCGCCATCGACGAGCACGTCGACAGGATCATCCAAACCCGATTGGAGGATGATCCCGTGATCGTCGAACCGACCCACAAGGCCATGCAGGCCATCCAGCCGACCCGCGACGAGCGATCGATGCTCGTTCTCGAGCTCGCGGTCGCCGGCATTGCCATCCTGGTCAGCCTCCTACTTTCGCTGGCCCGGTGACCCGGACACCGTCGGGGCCGCCCTTGGCCCCGCGCGCGTCCGCGCATTTTGGCGCGATCCCGCCCGGCGGGCACGAATCGACTAGATCCAGCGCCGCACGCGAAGCGTGACCAGCGTCAGCGCGGCGATCACGGCGATCACGGTCACCACGATCCAGAAGACAGCGGGGTCGTCGAGCGAGAAGGGCGTCTTCGCGTTCATGCCCATGAACCCCGAGATGACGCCGGCCGGGAGCAGGAGGACCGACACGACGGTGAGGGTCCGCATGATCTCGTTGGTCCGTTGCGAGGTGCGCGTCATGTGGATGTCGAAGGTGCCGACGAGCGAGTCGCGGCTGCCGTCGATGGCGTCGATGGCATGGTGGAACCGCTCCGCGAGGCTTTCGAAGTAGGAGGTTGCCGAGGTTCCCGCGATCGCCGCGAAGTCCGCGCGCGCAAGCGCGGCGACGACCTCGCGGTGCGCCACGAGCGTCCGCCGCGCGGCTGCGATCCGGTGTCGGAGGGCGACCATCTGCCCAAGCAGGTCCGTGCTGCCGACCGCTTCGAGGGCCTGCGCGTCGAGGCGATCCACCGTCGCCGCAAGCTGGTCCGAGAACTCGAGATAGCTCGTGACGAACCCGTCAAGCAGCACCGCCGCGAACGCGCCGGAATCGAGCACGCCGACCGCGGTATCGCCTTCCAGGCGCTCGCGGAATTCGGCGAGCGACTGGATCGGCTCCGGGTGGAGCGTGACCACGAAGTTCGTGCCGGCGATCATGTCGAGGGCCGTCGGATGGTCGCGGCCCTTGACCGTGTTCATTGCCAGGACCCGAAGCTGGAAGTCCGTGCCCGTGAGCCTGAGCCGTGGCTCGTTCGCGGCGTTCCAGAAGCGCCGCGCCGCCTCGGCGTCGATCGGGAGCAGAGCGAGCAGCGCGCCGACGGCCTCGCTCCCGACCTCGTCACGAACGTCGACCCAGAGGAGCTGGCGATCCTTGATCGCCGCCGCCGTCCCAGCCGTGAGCTCCACCGAGCGGTCGGTGCGGTCCGCGTCGAAGAGCCGAGCCTCATAAGGAGGCAGGCTCGAGACGGGGCGCTGCCGGGGAGGGGCCTTGCTGCCCGACGTCACGGCCGATGGCCCCGGCGCGTCAGTTGACGAGTCTGTTCGGCCGAACGCCACGGCCCATTGCGGACCGCACCGTCAGGAAGACGAGGACCGCCGAGAGCCCGACGACGATCCGCGGTGCGCCGGCCAGCAGGAGTCCCGTGCTCACGCCGAACGCGAAGCCGGACGCTGCGACGATGCCCAGGTCCGACAGGCTGTTCACTTGTTCCTGGACATCGGCGAGCGCCTCGCGCGCACCGGCTGCGACGGTCGGGACCTGGTCGAGGACGGCGCGACCGCGTTCGACGAGCGTGTCGGCAAGGGCGCCGGCGTCTGCCCCGCCCGGGGCGTCGTCCGCGTCGATCTCGTGTGGTTTGGTCCTGGCCATTCCGTGGGCTCCTCGTGGGGTGGTATGCCGCCATGGTCGTCCCACGAACGGCACGGCCGCACACAGGTGAGGCGCCGGTGCGTTGCAGGCGCATGTCGGTTTCCGGAGATCAGGGGCCGATTGCCCCGGTACGCTGCGGCGGCAGCCTGCCCGCGCTGGCGGGCGGAGGAAGCTCCGTCGCGTCCTCGGCGGGCATAGCGGACGGCTCGAGGCCCACCGGCTGCGCGCGTGCCTGGAGTCGCTCGAGGACGATCTCCGCGGAGGCCGCGATGGGCACCGCGATGAACGCCCCGAAGAGCCCTCCGAGGGTGGCGCCGAGCAGGATGCTGACAATGACGATGAACGGCGACAGGCCGACCGTGTTCCGCATGACGATCGGCACGACGACGTTCGACTCCACGACCTGCAGGATCACGTAGATCCCGACCACGGGGAGCACGAGGTCCGGTCGGACCGCGATCGCCACGAGCACTGCCGGGATGGCGCCGAGAAGCGGACCCACGATCGGAACGGCCTCGAAGAGGCCGGCGGCAAGGGCCAGCGCAAGCGCCACCGGCAGCCCGAGGAGGGTGTACGCGATGCCGGTCGCGATGCCCATGAGGCCCATCAGCGTCAGCTGGCCGCGCATCCAGTGTCCCAGGCGATCCTCGACATCGTTCCACGCAACCCGAACTCCCATCCGGCGCTCCAGGGGGAGGAAGGCCAGCCCGAACCGCTGCAACCGCGCACGTTCGTGCAGCCAGAAGAAGGTCAGCGTGGCGACCGTCACCAGCGTGTTCAAAATGTCCAGGATGGTCCCGCCAGCCCCAAGGACCTGCTCCGACGTGGGTTGCGGGGCGGTCCGCACAGTGCGATCGAGATCGTCGAGAACGGCCCCGAGGGCGGTCGCCAGCGGGGCGGGCAGGCCGGCGATGGCCTCCCGAGCCGATGCGATCACGGATGGAACTCGCGCGGTGATCTCGCCCACCTGGGAGGCAGCGGTCGACACGAGCAGGATGCCGAGCGCGACCAGCAGGGCGCCGACGGCCAGGAACAGCAGCCCGGTCGCCGCGGTCCGCCCGAACGGCGCCCGGGTCCGGACCCCGTCGACGACGGGACCGAGCGCCGAGGCGAAGAGAATTGCCACCAGGACCATCGCGACGATCTTCAGCCCGGCAACCGTGCTCGTGACGACGGCGATCACCAGGATGACCCCGACCGCGAACCCGACCCCCCGGCGGGTCCACCGACCCAGCTCCGCGTCCATTTTCCCTCCGCCTCGGCCCCGGCTCCCGCGCGGGGACGGTGGGGCGCATGACCGCCCGCCGCGCGCGACTCCGGCACCCTACGTGCGGACGCGCATCCCCGGGATTGCGCGGCACCGGGCGACACGTTGCAGCTGCATCGCGATCGCGACCTTCGGGAAGCGGCAAGGGATTGGGCTCCCCGAGAGATGCAGGTGCAACGCGACCACGCGGAGAATTGGCCCACCGCCACTTCGGTCCGCCAATCCGGTCCAGCCCGGCGGGCAGCAGGAGAACGCCATGTGCCTCACGTGTGGATGCAACGACGCCCACAAGTCGATGGGGAACAACCTGACATACGAGGATGTCCGTGAAGTCGCACTCGCCAACGGGAAGACCGTTGACGAGACGCTCAGGACGATGAACGCAACGGCCGCCGCCGACAAGGCCAGGCACACCGACGAGTATCAGCGCCCGTCGGACATCGGCCAGGATTGACCGTGATGGCGGGCGGGAGCCGGGGCGACGGCCGGCTGGAGCTCGTTAGCTTCCCGTCCGAGGACCGAGCGTTCGCGCTGGAGGTCCAGGCGAGCGTGACGACCGAACACCCACGTTCACCCGCGGAGCTCGAGGGCTTCCTCCGGCGCCGCTTCCCACGCGTCGTGGTACGGCCGCGCGCCCTTTCGGATGAGTCGCGGGTGACCTGGTATGTCTTTCGCGACGGGAGGGTCATGCCCGCCTGACCAGGCCCGCCGTTCCTCGAACAGGTTCTGCCTCACGGCCGGCGACCCGCGGCTGGCGGGGCCCGTCACCCTGGCCCGGGGCGCGTCGCGTCCGAGACGATGCGATTCGCCGTCGACGCCTGGCAGAGCGGGCACCACCACACGGTTCGGGGAATGCCGCCGCCGAGACGCGCCGACCGGATCGGCGTGCCACAGCGGCGGCAGGGCCGGCCGCTCCGGCCATACACCCAGAGCCGGCCCGTTCCACCCTCCCGTGCGCCATCGGTGGTCGCGCGGGCGCCCCGGCGCGAGGCATTCAGGAGCAGGAGGCGTCGAGCCGTCCCGACGATGCGCCCCAGCGTCGCGTCGTCCAGGGCAGACGCGATGGCGAGTGGGTCCACGCGCTCGATGAAGAGGATCTCGCTTCGGTAGACGTTGCCGACGCCTGCCAGGACGCGTTGGTCGAGCAGGGCCTCGCCGATGGTCGCTGTGATGGCGCTCGACTCCCGCAGCCGGGCCACGGCGGCCGCAGGATCGAAGTCCTCGGCAAGCAAGTCAGGCCCCAGCCGCGACAGGATCGGATGCAGTGCCCGGGAGCGGGTGTCGAAGAGCTCCACGATCGGCGCGTCGAAGCAGACGACAACGCTACCCTCGACCTCCAGGACGAGAGCAGCCCGCGACGCCGGGCGGAGCCACCGCTCGCCCGGCCTGTAGCGGTGCCACGTGCCGGTCATGCGGAGGTGCGTCCGCACGGAGAGGCCGTTCGACACGTGGATGAGCAGGTTCTTACCCTGTGTCTCGATCGCCTCGATCGTGGCCCCGACGAGGCGCTCGACGCGAGCCCCACCTGCTGCCCGGGCGCGGAGCACCGGCAGCCCGACCAGGTGGGGACGGAGCCCAGCGGCGACCCGCAAGACCGTGTCGCCTTCGGGCACCGTCGACTACGGGCGGCGGTCCTGGAGGTGGGCCTCCAGGAAGTAGAGGTACTTGTCTGCGCAGCGGCTGATCTCCGTGAAGAGATCAGCCGTATCGGCATCGCCGAGCTCATCGGTCGTGTCGATCGCCGCGCGGGCCGAGTTGGTGAATGCGGCGACTCGGGCCACGACGATCTTGACGTAGTCCATGCTGTCGATGATGTCCGTCGGGAACTCGGGCAACCTGCTTGAGGCCGCGGCCATGCGCACGGTTCCGGTGGCATAGCCGCCCAGGGCTGTGACACGCTCGGCGAGATCGTCCACCCACTCCGCGACCCGTTCGGCCGTTTCGTCGAACAGCTTGTGGAGCTGCCAGAAGTCCGAGCCCTTGACGTTCCAATGAGCCTGCTTGACCTGGCTGAGGAGATCGAAGGAATCCGCCAGGTGCTGGTTGAGCACGGCGTTGATCTTCCCACGACGGTCGGCTGGGATGCTCACGCTTGTCTGAAACGTCCGGAAGGATGCTCGGCGGTCTGCCATGGCTATCTCCTTCACTGCCAGCCGCGGGGTCACGCCGGCTCCCGCCGGAAGATGCCCACGACCCACAGCACGACCAGCTCGAGGATCGTCCAGCCGACCAGGGCGACGACGGCTGCGACATCGAGTGCCGTACCGCCTGATGAGAGGGCGTTCGAGTTGAGGATCCCCTCGAACGGGGCGACGAAGAGCCTGCTCACGTCAAGGATGCCGGACACGAGCGCATTGCCGGTGCGGGCATCGAGCAGGAGCAGGATGATCCGCAGCCCGATGACGATCTGAATGAGCCCGAATACCAGGACGATGATCCGCCGGACCATCTCGGAGCCCGCCGGGCCCGTCTCTGTGACGGAACGGCGCTCCGTCTGCACCGTTTCCCGGAATGGGGACGTGGGTGCGCTTGCCGGCCCGGGCGTCATCGCCTGGTCCCGGGTGACAACCCTCTGGTCGACTCGATCGGTGGTCATGTCTCCTCCTCGTGTCGCCGCCTGCGTGCCGCACGGCGGATTGGCCGCACCCGTTGTGGCCGCGGCGGGACTATGGTGCGTTCGGCCGCATTGCCGGCGGCCCGCTCGGTCGCGCGGCCGCGTTGCAGGCGCGCGGCAAGTCCACTCGATCTCGAGCGGTGCCGCCGCGTCAGCGGGCTCGAACAGGGCCCGCCGGGACCCGGACTTCTCCGCGTCGGACGCAGCCGCCATCCTCCTGGCCGGACGCCGGACTGGCATGCTGCGCCGGCGTCCGAGCCGGGCGGTGAGGTAGACCAGCATGACCTCCCGAATTTGGGCGTCGCTGAGGACCTGGTCGAGACGGAGGGCGAGCTCGACCCGCGCCGGGGAAAGTGCGGTCCCGTCGTAACTCCGGGGCTCAAGCCAGTCCAAGCCGTCGGTCAGGCCGAGACCGCGGGCGAGCTGTGCGGCGGTACGAAGCGAGGGGGGTTCGCCCTCCACGCATCAGGGGCGAGATGGTCGAATGGTCTACCCCCGATTTGTGGGCCAGCTGGCGCTGGGTCAACCGTCTCGCCTTGAGCTGAACCTCGAGCCAGCGGTTGAACGAGGTGCCGGTGGATCCCGGTTGAACCCGCCGAGTCATCCGCGACGCCGGGTGGTGCGTGTTGCTCGATCATCCGTGGTTGGTCGATCACCGCGCACCTCCCGGCGTGGTTCTGGTGGACGCTCAGACGAGGGCGCGGCGACCCGTGAGCATGCGGTACGCCGCGACGACGATGACGGCACCGATCACGGCGACGACGATGCTCTCGACGTTGATGCCGGTCACGTCCGCCACCTTCAGCACGGTCCCGGCGAGGTAGCCCCCGACGAGGGCGCCGACGATTCCGAGGATGATCGTCGCGATGACGCCTTCCTT
>JADGQH010000311.1 GCA_017881985.1 Chloroflexota bacterium
GAACGTGTTCGCCACGACGAAGATCGGCATGAATGCCAGCAGGGTTCGGTGGGCGCGGGGCGGCAGGATCCGGCGGGCGACGAGCGCCAGCAGCCCGAGCGGGATGAAGAGCCCGAGGTTCTTGAGCCAGAACCACCACCACGGGTCGGGAGCCGCCACCCAGCCGAGGTCGAGCCGGAACGCCGCCAGCGCCCCTGCCCCGCCGCCGAGCTGCATGAGCAGCTGCGGGACGGCGACCGCCACCCAGACGACGTGGAACACGATCCACCCGCGCCAGGGGATGGCCCGAATGTGCCACGGTCGCGGGGCGAGCAGGAACGCGAGGAACGGGGTGACCATCGCGAGCGCCAGGAGCGTCGGCAGGTGGGCCAGCGGGAGCAGGCCCGCCACGACGCCCACCAGCGTGAACGTGCGGACGGATCGCCGGCGGGCCGCCCGAACCAGGAGCGTGACCGTGAGCATCGCGATCGGCAGGCCGTACAGGTATGCGCGCTGCGACATCAGGAACGCGAAGTACGGGTTGAAGAAGCGGATGTGCAGGTCGGTCTGCGCCGTGGCATTCCATGGCGCGTTCGCAAGCGTGCCGAAGAGGTCGTGGCTCGAGTCGACCCGGGCGACCGTCGCGATCCAGCCCAGGCCTGCCCCGAAGACGAAGAGGATGACGGCCAGCGCGGCAATCGATCGGACGCCTCCCAGCCGGCGCGCGAAGGCGTAGATCCCCAGGACCGCGAGGATCGAGAGCACGAAGCTGTGCAGCGGCAGGACCGCGAGCGGGTCCATGCCCAGGACGACGAAGGCCGCCGGCGTCAAGTCGCTCAGGTAGTGGTAGCTGAGCGGAAGCCCGGCGAACAGCGGGTGCTCGGGCGGGAAGTTCCCGCCGAACGCGAAGTGGGTGACGATCCCGAGATGGGTGGGCCAGTCGCTCCAGATGTACTCGTGGCCTGCCCACAACCCATCCGGCCGGACCGTGAGCGCGCTCGACCAGAGCAGCGCCCAGCGCACCACGAGCAGCGCGACCAGCGCCGTCGCCCACGGGTCGAGCCGCCCGACGAAGTCGCGGAGCAGGTCGCCCGGCCCGATGCGTTGACCTCCGCGGCGGCGACGACCACCCGGCCCGAAGACCAGGACAGCCGAGACGACGATGCTTGCGACTCCGATCCCGAACACGACCGGCGGGTTGAAGCCGAACAGCGTCGCGGCGGGAACCAGCGCGAGCGTCCCGGCCACGATGCCGAGCACGGCGCCGTACGCGAAGCGCTCGAGCGGCGTCAGCCACCGCGCGAACCTGTCGATCGCGGCGATCCCGGTTGACGCCAGTGCAGCGAGAAAGAGCAGCGAGAGAAGCATCGGGAGGACGGCCACGAGCGGCATGATAGGGGCGTGACCGGCGCGACGATCCTCCACGTGGACCTCGATGCGTTCTTCGCGGCCGTCGAGCAGCGCGACCGCCCGGAGCTCCGGGGAAGGCCGGTGATCGTGGGCGGCGACCCCGGTGCACGTGGCGTCGTGAGCGCGGCGAGCTACGAGGCGCGGCGCTTCGGGGTCCACTCGGCGATGCCGTTGCGAACCGCCGCCGCCTTGTGTCCCGAGGGTGTCTTCCTGCCGGTGAACGGGGCGAAGTACCGCACGGCCAGCCGGGCGGTGATGGAGATCCTGGGCCGATATACACCCCGGGTGGAGCAGGTCTCGATCGACGAGGCGTTCCTCGACGTCGCCGGGTCGGAGGCGCTCTTCGGGCCACCACCGGCGATCGCGACCGCGATCAGGGCCGCCGTCCGGGCCGAGGTGGGGCTGACGGCGTCGGTCGGCGTGGCGAGCACGAAGCTGGTCGCGAAGATCGCGTCGGACCTGCGCAAGCCCGATGGCCTGGTGATCGTGGCGCCGGGCGACGAAGCTGCGTTCCTTGCCCCGCTGCCCATCGCGCGGCTCTGGGGGGTCGGTGCGCAGACGCGTGCGGCGCTCGCCGAGTACGGGGTGCGAACGATCGGCGATCTCGCGGCCGTCGATCCGCAGCTCCTGGTGCGGCGGCTCGGGAAGCACGGCGCGACGCTGGTCGAGCGCGCGCGGGGCGTCGACCCGTCGCCCGTCACCGGCGACGTCGAGGCCAAGTCGGTCAGCCACGAGCACACGTTCGACGTCGACACGAGCGACGTCGATCAGATCGAGCGGACGCTCCTCGCCCTCTCGGAGGGCGTCGCGGCACGACTTCGCGCCGGCGGCGTGCGGGCGGCCACCGTGCAGGTGAAGGTTCGCGACAGCGCGTTCCGCACCGTCACCCGCCAGCGGACGCTCGCCGAGCCGACCGACCTTGCCGAGCCGATCTGGCACGTGGCGCTGGAGCTGGCGCGGCCGGAGATACGCGGCCGCCGGATTCGCCTGGTGGGTGTCGGCGCGCACGGTCTGGGGGAACCCGCGCAGCTCGGGCTCTTCGCGCCGGATGACGCCCGGCGACGCCGGGTGGTCGAGGCCACGGACGCCGTCCGACGTCGGTTCGGGGAGCGGGCGATGACCCGCGCGCGGCTTCTCGGGAGCGAATTCTCGGCCGGAGGCCGCGACCCGATGCAGCCGCTGGACCCGCGGCGCGTCGGGCGCAGGACTCCGGCCCCTGCGCGGGCCCCGGCGGCGCCTCGGGAAGGCGATGCCCCGGCCCGGGACGAGGACCCGCCGACCTCGTGACAGACAAGGTGGCACGCGGGCCGGCGACAGTCCGGCCATCGCATGTTCGGGCTTGACATCGAACAGGCGTTCGGTCTAGAGTTCAAGGTATTCGAACACCCGTTCTGTCCCCCCGGTGCCCCGGGAGACGACGACCCCGCCGCAAAGGAGCCGTCGACATGGCGATCACCCGCGTCGAACCCGTTCGCGTCCAGGTCCGCACGGATTGGCTGACTGGCCGCCCCCGCGAGATCCGGTGGGGCGAGCACGTCTTCTCGGTCACGAATGTCGCGGCCGTCCGCCGCGAGACCGCCGCCTACCCGGTCGAGGTCGGCCCTTCCACGACGTTCGAGGTGGACACGATCGGCGCGCGTCTCGCGCTCACGTTCCGCCACCGGGGCCGGCGCTGGACCGTGGACGGCGTCGACACGACGGAGCGCCGCGCGGCGTAGCGTTCGCCCGGCCGCCGCCCGGGCGCGCGGCCCGAGGCTCGCGGGCCGTGTCCCAGCGCACATGGGCGGGGTCCGGCCGACGCTCGCGTCGGTATCCGTCGCCGGCCTGCCCTCATTACGCCCATCCGTGCGCGGCGCCGTGACTGTCCGGCTATCGCGTCCATCGGACCCGGGGCGGATGTCACCGGTACGACATCCACCCCGGGCCCGGCCACTCATACGCTGGTCGGCGCCGGGAGCGCCGACGGCCTGCCGCTCTTCGGCCCGGCGCCGTCGCGCCGGGCGGTCCCGCGCATGGGGGTCGTCGAGTGGGTTGGGCCGTCTACAATCGACCGATGGCGGACACTCCAGCGCCGCGCTTCGGATCCCTG
>JADGQH010000312.1 GCA_017881985.1 Chloroflexota bacterium
TGCAGCACCCCGACCTGCTCCTGCTCGACGAGCCGACGAACCACCTCGACGCCGAGTCGGTCGAGTGGCTGGAGCGCTTCCTCGATGAATATGCCGGCACGGTGGTCGCCGTCACCCACGACCGGTACTTCCTCGACAACGTCGCCAAGTGGATCCTCGAGCTCGACCGGGGGAGGGGAGTCCCGTTCTCCGGCAACTACTCCGGCTGGCTCGAGCAGAAGCTCGAGCGGATGGCCCGGGAATCGAAGTCGGCCGATGCCCGGCAGCGCACGCTCGCCCGCGAGCTCGAGTGGGTGCGGATGGGCGCCAGGGCGCGCCAGGCGAAGGGCAAGGCGCGGCTGTCCGCCTACGAGCGCCTGCTCGCCGAGGCGAATGACGCGAAGGACACGACGCGCGAGCTCGAGATCGCGATCCCGCCCGGTCCCCGCCTGGGCGACACGGTGATCGAGGTCCGGAACCTGCGCAAGGGATACGGCGACCGGCTGCTGATCGATGACCTGACGTTCTCGCTGCCGCGATCCGGGATCGTCGGGATCATCGGGCCGAACGGCGCCGGGAAGACGACGCTGTTCCGGATGCTC
This sequence comes from Chloroflexota bacterium, assembly GCA_017881985.1. GTDB lineage: Bacteria > Chloroflexota > Limnocylindria > Limnocylindrales > CSP1-4 > CTSoil-043. The sequence continues at coordinate 582 of JADGQH010000312.1, forward strand.
GTCGGCCAGGAGCAGCCCGACGGCGGGACGGTGGAGATCGGCGAGACCGTCAAGCTCAGCTACGTCGACCAGGGCCGCGACGAGCTGCGCGCGGACCTGACCGTCTTCGAGGAGATCACCGACGGCGTCGAGGTGGTCAAGGTCGGCAATCGCGAGGTCCCGGCGCGCGCGTACGTGTCGAGCTTCAACTTCCGCGGCGCCGATCAGCAGAAGCTCGTCGGGACGCTGTCCGGCGGCGAGCGGAACCGCGTCCACCTGGCAAGGCTGCTCCAGGCCGGGGGCAATGTCGTGCTCCTCGACGAGCCGACGAACGACCTCGATGTCGACACGCTGCGGGCGCTCGAGGCCGGCTTCGAATCGTTTCCCGGTTGCGTCGTCGTCATCAGCCACGACCGGTGGTTCCTCGACCGGATCGCGACCCACATCCTGGCCTTCGAGGGCGACAGCCAGGTCCGCCTCTTCGAAGGCAACGTCAGCGACTACGAGGCGTTCCGCCACAGGGAGCTGGGCACCGCGGCCGACCAGCCGCACCGGATCCGGTACAAGCGGCTGGCGGGCTGAAGGCGCGTCACAAACGAGGCGCGGAGGTCAGTGGTCCCGCTGGCGCCAGGCGGATGGCAGATCCTTCGGTCCTCGCACGACCCGGATAATCCAGGCGAGCCCCGTCGCCAGGCCCACCAGGCCGGCCAGCACGATCGGGTTCTCCCGCGGGCTCGGCTCGGTGAGCAGGACGGCCGGCAGCGACAGATAGGCCAGCACGCCCAGGCCGACGGCCGCCACCCCGATCACCAGCTCGATGCGCACGATCCACCGGCGCGACGTCTGATCCATTCCCGCATGCTAACGCAGGCCAGAACCGCGCACCACGACGTGCGTCTGATCGGGACAAGGGAGGGACATGACCGTGATCGACTGGTTGCTCGACTCGGATCCCTCGATCCGCTGGCAGGTGATGCGCGACCTGAGGCACGAGCACGCGGACGGCATCGCCGCCGAGCGGGCGAGAATCGCGACCGAGGGCTGGGGCGCCCGGCTGCTCGCGCTCCAGGCACCGGACGGCCTGTGGGGCGGCACGGCCTGGTCGCACGACTGGACGGACACGTTCCACGTCCTCGAGCTCCTGCGCCGGTTCGGGCTCGATCCCGAGAGCGAGCAGGCCCGGCGGGCCATCGGCCTCGTGCGCGAGCATGTCAGGTGGGGGGACGGCTCCCCGTGGGAGAGCCCCTGGGCCGAGAACCGGTTCTTCGAGGGCGAGGTCGAGCCGTGCATCAACGGCAACGTCGTCGCGACCGGCGCGTACTTCGGCGTGGACATGACGCCGCTCGTCGACCGGCTCCTCGGTGAGCAGCTCCCCGACGGCGGCTGGAACTGCGAGGTCGAGAACGGCGCGACGGTGTCCTCGTTCGGGACGACGATCAACGTCCTCGAGGGCCTGCTCGAGCACGAGCGGGCGACCGGCGGCACGGCCGAGGTGGGGGAGTCACGCCGCCGCGGCGAGGCGTACCTGCTCGAGCGCCGGCTGTTCCGCCGCAAGTCGACCGGCGAGGTGATCGACCCCAGCTGGCTCCGCTTCTCGTTCCCGCACTGGTATCACTACGACGTCCTGCGTGCCCTCGACTACCTGCGCGACGCCAAGGTCGAGCCCGACGACCGCGTCGCCGAGGCGATCGGGGTCGTCGAGGGCAATCGCGATCCCGACGGCCGGTGGCCGCTCCAGAACGTTTACGCGGGGGAGGCGCATTTCCAGATGGAGGACGTCGAAGGCACGCCAAGCCGGTGGAACACGCTCCGTGCGCTGCGCGTGCTCGACTGGTTCGCGCAGGGCAGGTAGGCGGCGCGGATCCCCACGTCGCCCGGGTTTCCCGCGACGGGGCGTCCGCGTATGCTCGGAGCCGGGAACGAGGGGGACAGCGTGGAGATTCGACGACAGCAGGGCAGAACGCGGCCCGGGCCGGGGGGACGATCCCGGCCGGCGGGAACCGGGCGGACGCCATCGCGCCGTGCCGACGACGAGCTCATCGCCGAGCTCGCTCCTGGGGCCGCCATCCTGCGGCCTGCCGACGCCGCAGCGCTCCAGCGCCTCGCCGGCAACGCCGCCACGACAGCCCGCATCAGAGGCGGCGCTGCAGCCGTGCAGCGCCTCGACATCTACGGGCGCACGGCCGCCCAGGCGTCGGCACTCGGGGCCGAGACGGCGCGTGCGTTTCGCCGGCTGATCGACGCGGGCGACCAGGCGGGCGCACTGCGCGTCGTGGTGGAGGCGATGACCAGCCGGGGCCAGCTGGACCCGCGGCTCCTGCGCACGTCGGGCGAGGGCGAGCTCTGGCAGATCCGCGACGTGCCCGGCTTTCGCGCACAGGCGAACTTCCGATCCTCCTTTGCCGACCCTGACACGCCCGGCCGCCGGCTTCCGAATCCGCGGTTCACCATCAGCTCAACCGCGCTGCGCGCCGACGGTCTCGACGACCTCTACACCAGCATCCTCCACGAATACCGACACGTGGAGCAGGAGAGCGAGCAGGTCAACAGCACGACGCCGCGCGAGCAGACATTCGGCTACGGCGCGGACCCCGACGAGTTCGACGCCTACCTCTCGGAGGTCGAGTTCTCGTACCGCCGCGAGCACATGCGGACAGCGGCTCTCCAGGCCGGCGTCCACTGGGAGTTCCTCTCCGAGGCGAACCGGGCGGCGTTCCTGTCGCGCTGGACGGCGGCGCAGGCGAAGATCCAGCGCGTCCTTGGGCACCCTGTCAGCGACGTGGTCGCCACGCCGACCGCCGAAGCCTACCGACAGCGCCTGCGCGAGATGGAGCGGAGCGCCCGCGAAGCCTGGGAGCGAGCCGGCGGCGGCCGCTGAGCTCGAGCACGCGGGTCTAGGATTGCTTTCGCCGTCGA
>JADGQH010000088.1 GCA_017881985.1 Chloroflexota bacterium
CGAAGTACGGGTCGTCGAACGTCCCGGCGGCATCTCCGGGACGCGTCTGGCCGAGCACGATCCGATCCCCGGCCCGCCCGACGAGCGTGCCCCTGTCGGTGTAGATCGCTGCGTCGGGCGCGAACCGGAGGGTGAAGTCTTCGGGCCAGACGACGGATAGGTGGCGCCCGTCATCCGCCCGGAGCCAGACCGGCTCGCGTGCCCCCGCCTGCCCTTCCGAGGATCCCGGCGACTGGGTTCGCGAGACCGAACGCCGCGCACGCGACGGACGAGCCATCGGCGTTGCGGACCACGGCGAACGTCCGCAAGCCATCGGGACCCGTGCTGATCACGGAGTGCACGGCGCAGGCGGCGACCAGCAGAGCGACGAGCCAGATCGCGACCGTCCACCGCCCGAGCCCATTGCGCGTCCGCCTCACGGCAGAGCCGGCGACAGAGCGAGGACGAACTCGCCGGTTCGCGCGTCGGGCAGGATCAGCATCGTGGTGCCAGGCGAAGAGCACGCCTGCGGCGTCGCGGGTGAAAGCTTCGCCCAAGCACGCGGTGCATGGACGAGGTGCAGGCCTCAGGACCATCCATCGGTGGCCTCCTGCTGATCGGCCGCCGTTCATCCGAAGGGCCATGGCGGTTCACCGTGCCGGCGAAGCGTCAGCGACACGAAGGTCAGGATCGCGGCCCCGATCCCGCCCGCGATGCCGACGCGAAGCCCGAGGTCGAACGCCTCGGGCGGGGGGTTGTAGAGGCCCGTGCCCGACCAGGACAGCCCCAGGATGCTCCTGCAGACGGCGTGCGAAACCTGCCCAACCTCGGCGGTCGCGGTGCAATACATCGGTACAGCGAGGACGACGCCGGGGATGAAGGCGAGGACCCCCCGACGAGTGGCGGCCAATACAGGCGCGGCCAGCGGCGGAGCGGCCCGAGGACGAGCATGGCGAGCCCGATGAGCAGGAACGGCGGGCCGATGCTGAGCGCGCCGATGAACCCGAATGCGACCAGAAGAAGTGCTGCGCTCCAGTAGCCCATGCGCGGCCTCGATGCGGCGTCTCCGATCGTGCGCCGAGCGTCTCGGCCCGACGGTGCCGGGCGGGCACCACCGCCCGTCTCAGCGTCCTTCGATGATCGCAGCGAACCAGTCCCAGGCCGTCCCGTTGAACGAGGTCGAGTCGAATAGCGGGCCGCTGATGATGTAGCGACGTCCGTCCGGCCCGAGACCCGTGATGGCGACCCATGCCAGCGTCATGTTCGGGCTCCGGTCGACCCTGACCGAGCCGCTCAGCCGAACCGAACCGTTGGGCAGCGCATCACCAATGCTCCAGGTCCAGGGGGGAATCTGACCGGGCGTCTCGAAGCCCGCCGGTCCGACCGCGAATGGACCCCGAGCAGCCGGATCGAGTGCCATGAGCGACGGGTCGACCCCGACCGCGCCGGTTCCCCGCCACGCCTCCACGCGGAGGTCCCGCCATCCGACCAGGACGGCCGGATCGCGGATGACCGTACCGATCGAGACGATCCCCCCACCCATGCCGCCCCCGTCTCCGTCCTGCGCGGCGGCGACTGCCGCAGGCGTCGCCAGCCCGATCCGCTCGACACCCGCCGCGGGCCACACGCCGCCGCTGGATTGGGGCAGCTGACTCGCCCCCAGGACGAGGCCAAGTGGAACGATGACAAGCATCAGCCCGAAGACCTGGAGGCGCCACCGACGCGACGGGAAGGCAGCGGCGGTCGATCGCCACGCCCCGACCACGAACCAAACGGGCAGCGAGAGCAGGATGGCGACGTCGGGCCAGTTGAGGGTGCCGCTCCAGCCGACGAGCGCGTAGCCGAGGATGAGCCCGCCGCCGAGGGCGGTGGTGACACGACGCGCGGCGCGAATGTGGTAGCCGGCCCGGGCTGCCACGACCGACGTCACCTTGAGACCGGCCACGTACACGCCCACGCCGAGCGCGATGAGGGTCACCGCTGTGTTGTCGAGAATGCTTCCCCAGCTTCCTCCGAACAGGCGGACAACGCCGGCCGCCACTGGAAGCGTGATGAGCGACACCACCACCAGAATCAGTACGCCGAAGAGGTATCCGTAGACGATCCCGCTGATGGCGGCCCACGTCCCGGCCCCGGCCGCCGCGAGGAGGCGGCGCGGGGTGCGGCGGGCCCGGGTCAGCTCAACAGCCAGGCGGTCGGGTGAACCCAGCCGATCAAGCGCCGTCCGCTCGGCCGCATCGAGCGGCAATCCGTCAGCTTCGAGGCGTGCGGTCGAGTCGGCGATGTGGCTCGCGAGCTCGCGAAGGATGTCGAGCTTCTCGACCTCGTCGAACGGCAGCCCGTCGGCGATCCGCTGAAGGAACTCCTCGCGCCCGATGGGTTCGAGCTCAGGCATCGGCCGGGCCCCCGGCGACGAGACGGACGCTGCGAGCGAACGACTCCCATTCGCTCGCCTCGGCCTCGAGCATCCGCGTGCCCGTGCGGGTGAGCCGGTAGTAGCGGCGGCGCGGCCCGATCCCACTCTCCCGCCACGAGGCCTCGAGCGCCCCTGCTGCCTCGAGCCGGTGGAGCGCCGGATAGAGCCAGCCCTCACCGGGATCGATGAAGGCAGCGCTCCGCTCGCGGATCCGTGCGGCGATCTCGTACCCGTACAGCTCGCCCTCGCGCAGCACGGCGAGCACGAGCAGGGTCGTGGTGCCCTTCAGCAGCTGGGAGCGGCCCATGAGCTCGAACTACCCCGCGTGACGATGTAGTCGCAGCATCGGCGCGGGATGCATGGTCGTCAAGTGCCGTGACGCCCTCGATTTCGACGGGGCGCCGGCCCCCGCAGGCTGCGCCGCGCGGATCAGCCCCGCAGCGCCCGGCGATGTCGCCACGTTCATGCTCGGGTACGGCGGCAACCCCTCTGGCGCCGAGCCGTACGCGGTCGCCTGCCCAGTCGCGTCGGCCGTCAGGGTCATCCTGCCCGGCACGCACGAGTTCGGCACGGCGATCACGTCGATCGCGCCGTGCGAGGGCTTGGTCCAGGTGTCGCCGATCGTGCCAGGCGCCGACCGGCTCACGTTCTGAGGGCTCCACGAGCAGGGGGCCGGTTCTGGACGACCACGAGAGGCCCAGCAGTTCGGCGCGGGCATCCGCGAGAGGGCTCGAGGCCCAAGCAATAGGCGAGCCGGCAGGTGCATCCGTCACCGGTGCGGCCTGGCCATTGAAAGTCATGCCGTTGAGCTTTGACGAGGGCGCCCGCGGTGCGGTCGGCCGCTGCGGTCCACGACTCGGTGAGGGTCACCCTCCACGGCCACCATCGAGCCGGAGCAGGTCGGGCTCGTGTGGGCGTGCACGGATTGGTCACTGCGACCGCCGGCGATCGGGCCAGCGGCCATCTTGCGTCACGGAACGGGCCGGACAACCGCCCAACCGTCGTTCCGCTCACCGGATGCACAGCTCCCCCCAGCTCGGGGTTCCCGCCGGTCGCAGTGGTCACGGGGTGCACGTGGATCGGTCGCGGCCCGGGAGATGCACGCGCGGGTCCGGGCGGGGTGCCGCATCGCGTCGCAGAGTCGGCCTGACCAGGATCCGGCGGCGTGCGGCCGACTTCTGCTAGTGGCGGAAGTGGCGACGCCCCGTGAAGACCATCGCGAGGTGGTGGCGGTCGGCGACCTCGATCGCCATCTCGTCCCGCCGGGAGCCGCCCGGCTGGATGATCGCGCTGACCCCGGCGATCGCCGCGTGGGCGATCGCGTCGGGGAAGGGGAAGTAGGCGTCGGAGGCCATGACCGCCAGCTTGGCCCGGTCGCCCGCCCGCCGGAGCGCGATCTCGACCGCGATCTGCCGGTTCACCTGGGCCGCGCCGATCCCGACCGTCGCGAGATTCCGACACAGGACGATCGCGTTCGAGCGGACGTGGGCCGCTGCGCGCCAGGCGAACATCAGGTCGGTCAGCTCGTCCAGCGTCGGCCGACGCTCGGTCACCACGCGCAGCTGCCCGCGGTCCAGGCCCGTGTGGTCCAGCGTCTCGACGAGGAGGCCGCCGCCGATCCGCTTGAAGTCGAGCGCGGCAATCCCATAGTCGCGAAGCCCGTGCGCCGGGTTCGGCGGCACGCGAAGGACCTCCAGGTCGGGGCGCACCGCGAGCGCGGCGAGCGCGGCGTCGTCGTAGCCGGGCGCGACGACCGCCTCGAAGGTCCCGGCGGCGATCTCGCTCGCGGTGACCCCATCCATCTGCCGGTTCACCCCCACGATGGCGCCGTATCCGGCGGCGGGGTCCGTCTCGAGCGCCCGCCGGTAGGCCTCCGGCAGGCCGTCGTCCGAGGCGAGGCCCACCGGGTCTGTGTGCCGGACGACGACCGCGGTCGGAGCGCCGAAGTCGCGCGCGATCCGCCACGCCGCGTCGAGGTCGAGGAGATCGTTGAAGGTGGGCGGTCGGCCCTGGAGCTGGACCGCGTCCGCCAGCGTGCCGTCGCGATGCGTCGTCTCCCGGTAGAAGGCGGCCCGCTGGTGCGGGTTCTCGCCGTACGGGAGGTCCGCCACCTTCTCGAGGATGATCGAGACGTGCGGCGGGAAGGTGGCCCCCGTGACCTGGTTGAGGTAGGCGGCCACCTCCGCGTGGTGCGCCGCGACGGTCGCGAATGCTTCGGCGGCGAGTCGCTGGCGCAGCTCGGCGGAGACGCTGCCGCGAGCGCGGATGTCGGCGACGACATCCGCGTACGAGGACGGGCTGCTGACCGCGGCCACGCCCGCGTGGTTCCGAGCTGCGGCCGAGAGGAGGGCGGTCCCGCCCACGTCGATCATCTCGAGCGCCTCGTCGAGCGGGACGCGCCGCTCGCCGACCTGCGGGGCGAACGGCTTGACGGTCACCACGACGATGTCCAGCAGCCCGATTCCGTGCTCGGCCAGCTCGGCCAGCTCGGCCGGCCGGTCGCGGCGCGCGAGGATCCCGGCGTAGACGGCCGGGTGGAAGGTCCTGACGAGGCCGCCGACGAGCGGCGGCAGGTTCGTGAGCGCCGTCACCGGGAGCACGTCGATCCCGTCCGCGAGGAGGTGCTCCCGTGTCCCGTCGGTGGCGTAGAGCTCGACGTCGAGGCCGGCGAGATCGCGGGCGAGCGCGCTCACCCCGTCGCGATTCGCCACCGATAGGAGGGCTCGCACCCGGATCAACCTCCCTGCGTCAGCGCGCCCGGGCACCGGCCACCATGGGCGTACGGGCGGCCTCGCTCTGGGCGCGAGTATACGCCGCGAGCATGGCATACTCAGCGTCCGGCGCCGGGTGGCGGCGCCGCCGGCGTGGACGCCTCGCTCGCTGCGCCCGCCGAGCCCACGAAGCGACGGAGGCCCGCGCCACGTGACCCTCGCTCCCTGGGATTACCTGTTCACCGCGTTCAACGACGTGCTCTTTCCCGACCTCTTCAACGCGATCTGGATCTCCTCACTGGTCGGGATCGTGGCGATCGTGATCCTGTACAACGTCCGGACGCGGCAGCTCCGTCGTCACCAGCCGTACCTCGACCTCTACGAGTGGCTGCTGTGGACGTCGATCACGCTCTTCTTCCTGCTCCTCGTCTACGCGGTGTTCCACTTCGACTTCATCTTCACCGCCGTGAGCCTGCCGATCGGGCTGGGCATCCTTGCATGGGTCCGCTTCGTGCGCTTCCCGCCCGAGCTGGCGCGATACCAGCAGCAGCTGGCCAAGGCCCGCTTCTACTCGAAGCAGAAGTTCGCGCACCCCGAGTCGACGATCCGGCCGAAGCGCGCTCGGCGGCGCCGCGGCTGAGCGATGGAGATCCGCCGCTTCGGCGTCGGACACCGGCGCCCGGACGGTCCCGACGGGACGACGGGCGTCGCATCCCAGGTGATCCACGCGGACGCGCGCGGCCTCGTGGCGGAGCTCGCCTTCGCCCGCCGGGCCTCCATGGACCTGCATTCCAGCCCGAACAGCGCCTGGCTCGTGATCGTGGAGGGCGGTGGCTGGGTCCGGGTGGCCGACGAACGGGCGCGGGTCGCAGCCGGTGAGGCCGTTCTCTGGCCGGCCGGCGTCGAGCATGCGGCCTGGACGGAGCTCTCCGAGATGCGCGCGTTCGTGGTCGAGTTCGCGGGCGCAGACGACGCGGCCGCGCGCGGGATCCTCGAGGGCCGGGCGCTGGAGCTGACCGCGGGCGCCGGGGATGCCGGCGCTTTCCCCGGCGAGGGGCCGCCGCCCGTGGCGAAGGGTGAGGGCTCGCTGGCCTCGAGCGCAGCGGCGAACGCGAGGACCGCCGCCGAGGGCGAGCCGCTCTGACGTCCAGCGGCTCCCGCCGCCGACCCGCCGCCGATGTTGGGACCGTGGCTTGGAGCCGGCACGTCGGCCGTGGGGGCACCGCGAGCCGACGGGCATGCCGCCAACCGAGGGCGCCGTGCCGCCAACCGACGACGAGTGCCGCGAGCTGAGTGGGCGTGCACGGATTGGTCACTGCGACCGCCGGCGATCGGGCCAGCGGCCATCTTGCGTCACGGAACGCGCCGGACAACCGCCCAACCGCTGTTCCGCCCACCGGACGCACAGCTTCCGCCAGCTCGGGGTTCCCGCCGGTCGCAGTGGTCACGGGGTGCACGTCGGTCGGTCGCGGCCCGGGAGATGCACGCGCGGGTCCGGGCGGGTGGGTACACGCGCCGCGGTCCGGCACCCCGAGCACGGCCCTTATCGCGTCCCGAGCAAGGCCCCGAACTGGCCGAGGATGGCCGCCGTCGCTCCCCACACGATCCGCCCCTCCACGAGGTAGGCGCCGTACCGGATCGGCCGGCCGTGCGGGTCGGGGTCGATGATCACCGGCGCGACGACGGGCAGGAACGCGGTTACCGGAGTCTCGAGGATGGCGGCCACTTCCCGGCGATCCGGAACGAAGGCGGGCCGTCGCGCAGCGACGGCCACGATCGGCTCGACGCGGAAGTTGCTGGGCGGGATCCACAGCGCGTCGAGGCGGCCGATGACCTCGACCCCGTCCCGCTGGGGATCGAGCCCGACCTCCTCCCGGGCCTCCCGCAGGGCAGTCGCGGCTGCATCGGCGTCACCCGGCTCGACCTTCCCGCCCGGAAAGGACACCTCGCCCGAGTGGTGGCCCTCGTAGTCGACGCGCTCGGTGAGCACGAGCATCGCCTCCCCGCGGGGCCCGGGGTAGACGAGCACGAGCGCGGCCGCGGGTCGCGCGTCGGGGGGCGACGCGGGCCGCTCGAACGGGACGCCGTCCGGGAGCCGCTCCGGCCGCAGCCAGGCCGGGGGCTGGGGGAGCGGCTGCGTCGCGGCGCGCATGCGCGCTCGGACCTCGTCGGGCGTCATGGCCGCCATCGTAGAGCCGCACGCCGCGCCACTGCCTGGGCCGGCAAAGACGGCCGAGGCCCAAAGCCGCCGAACGCGGCCGAGGGCTGCCGAACGCGACCCAAAGCTGCCGAACGCGGTCGATCCCTCAGCGGGCCCTGTGAGGATCAGGTCCGCGAATGGAACCGAGGGCACGCACGCTCATTCCCCGGCGAAACCCGGGTTCGGCCGGGGAAAGTCGTGCTCACGTGCCCGAATCTCATCATCCGGCCTGATGGATGTCTGGCCCCGAACGGCCGCCCCACCGCCCCCGGCCAGCGGGGCCCCAATCAGTTGAGGCGCGGACCCTCGTCGCCGTCCGGCTTCTTCGTCGGCGGCAGGTCCAGGACCGACGAGGCGACCCCAGCCGACGCCGGGTCGCCACGCCCGCCGCCGCGCGCATCCCGCCGATCCGAGGCGTCCGCGACGACCGTTGCGCCGCTGCTCGCGAAGACGAGCGTTCCCGAGACGGGGTCCGCGTCCACCGTGATCGAGTCGCCGGGCTTGAACTCGCCGCGCAGGAGCGCCCGCGCCAGCGGGTTCTCCACGAGCCGCTGGATCGTGCGCTTGAGCGGACGGGCCCCGTACTGCGGGTCCGAGCCCTCGGCGGCGATCACCGCCTCGGCGGCCGGCGACATCGCGATGGTCAGGTCGTGCGACGCCAGGCGTCGCTGGAGGTCGCGGAGCAGGAGCTCGACGATCCGTTCGAGATCCGCCTCCGACAGCGAATGGAAGACGATGATCTCGTCGATCCGGTTGAGGAACTCGGGCCGGAACTCGGTGCGCAATGCGCCAAGCACCTGGCGCTTCATCGCCTCGTACGCCGAGTCGTCGGCGTCCGGGTGCCCCGTGAAGCCCGTGATGAGCTGGCTCCCGACGTTGCTGGTCATGATCACGACGCTGTTCTTGAAGTCGACCGTGCGGCCCTGGCCGTCGGTCAGACGTCCGTCATCGAGGACCTGGAGGAGGACGTTGAAGACCTCGGGGTGCGCCTTCTCGATCTCGTCGAGCAGGATCACCTGGTAGGGGCGCCGGCGAACCGCCTCGGTCAGCTGGCCGCCCTCCTCGTACCCGACGTAGCCGGGCGGCGCCCCGATGAGGCGTTGGACGGAGAACTTCTCCAGGTACTCGGACATGTCGATCCGGACCATCGCCTGCTCGTCGTCGAAGAGGAACGCAGCCAGGGCGCGGGCGAGCTCCGTCTTGCCGACCCCGGTCGGGCCGAGGAACAGGAACGACCCGATCGGGCGGCGCGGGTCCCCGAGCCCCGCGCGGGCGCGGCGCACCGCGTCGGAGACGGCCTCGATCGCCTCGTCCTGGCCGACCACCCGTTCGTGGAGCCGATCCTCCATGTGGACGAGCTTCGCAACTTCGCCTTCGAGGAGCTTCGTGACCGGAATCCCGGTCCACGCGGCGACGATCTCGGCGATGTCGTCGGCGTCGACCTCTTCCTTGAGCAGGCGCGGGCCGCTGTCGGTCGCCGCGAGCGCTGCCTCCTGTGCCCGCATGCGCTCCTGGAGCGCGACCAGCGTTCCGTACTTGAGCTCGGCAGCCGTGCCGTAGTCGGCCTCGCGCTCCGCCTGGTCGATGCGGACCGCGAGCCCCTCGAGCTCGGACTTCGTGAGCCGCAGGCCGGCGATCGCCGCCTTCTCCGTCTCCCACTGCTGCTTCATCGCGCCCGCCTGCTCGGCGAGCTCGCCGAGCTCGGCCTCGAGCGCCACCAGGCGTGCGCGCGATGCCTCGTCGCGTTCCTTGCGGAGCGCTTCGCGCTCGATCTCCAGCTGGATCCGCCGTCGCTCCAGCTCATCGAGCTCGACCGGCATGGAGTCGATCTCCATCCGCAGGCGGCTGGCGGCTTCGTCGACGAGGTCGATGGCCTTGTCGGGAAGGAAGCGCTCCGTGATGTAGCGATTGGAGAGCGTGGCGGCGGCGACGAGCGCCGAGTCCGTGATCCGGACGCCGTGATGGACCTCGTAGCGCTCGCGCAGGCCGCGCAGGATGCTGATCGTCTCCTCGACGGTCGGCTGGTCGACGACGACCGGCTGGAAGCGCCGCTCCAGCGCGGCGTCCTTCTCGATGTGCTTGCGGTACTCGTCGAGCGTGGTCGCGCCGATCGTGTGGAGCTCGCCGCGCGCGAGCATCGGCTTGAGGAGGTTGCTGGCGTCCATGGCGCCTTCGGCCGCCCCCGCACCCACCACCGTGTGCAGCTCGTCGATGAAGAGGACGATCCGGCCCTCGCTGTCCTTGATCTCCTTGAGGACCGCCTTCAGACGCTCCTCGAACTCGCCCCGGTACTTCGCGCCCGCGATGAGCGCCCCGAGGTCCAGCCCCACGACCCGCTTGTCCTTGAGGGTCTCCGGCACGTCGCCGCGGACGATCCGCTGGGCCAGCCCCTCGACGATCGCGGTCTTGCCGACCCCCGGCTCGCCGATCAGGACCGGGTTGTTCTTGGTTCGGCGGCTCAGGACCTGGACGACCCGCCGGATCTCCTCGTCCCGGCCGATCACCGGATCCAGCCGTCCCGCTCGAGCCTCCTGCGTCAGGTCGCGGCCGTATTTCTCGAGGGCCTGGTAGGTGCTCTCGGGAGTGGCGGACGTGACCCGCTGACCGCCGCGGATGCCGGTCAGCGAGCCGAGGACGGCTTCACGCCCGGCCGCGTGGCGCTCCAGCAGCGCCTGCCCCTCACCGCCCGCGTCGATGACGCCCAGGAGCAGGTGCTCCGTGGAGACGAACTCGTCGCCGAGCCGGCGCGCCTCTTCGCCCGCGCGCTCGAGCACGCGGCGCGCGCGCGCATCGAGCGTGAGCTGGCCGCCGGCGATCTTCGCGCGACGCGCGAGCAGGGCCGCGAGCTCGCCGCGGAACGCCGCGAGGTCCACGCCGAGCCGCCGCAGGGTCTGGGCCGGGATCCCGTCGTCCGCTTCGACGAGCGAGGCAAGGACGTGCTCGGCGTCGAGGACCGGGCTCTGGAGTCGCTCCGCAAGCGCCTGCGCGCCGGCGATCGCCTCCTGGGCCTTCTGGGTGAAACGTTCGAGGTTCATGGTGCGATTGGATCCTTCGAGGCTGCGAGTGACGGGTCGGGGAGTGTCGCGTTGGGGAGCGCGGGGCTGGAGATCGTCGGGTCGGGGTGTCCGGGCTCGACGAGCGTCGAGCCGGCATCGCGGGCTTGCGGACGGCCGGTCATTCGACCGACCTCGGGTCGGGCTGGTCGACCACGTCCAGGAACGCGGCCGCGGCCTGGCGCCCGGCCTCATCGAGCACCGGCAGGATGACGCGGACCTTCACGTGGAGATCGCCGCGGCCGTCGCCCTTGAGGCGCGGCATGCCCTGCCCGCCGAGCCGGATGACCCGCCCGTTCTGGGTCCCCGCGGGGACACGCAGCAGCACGCGGCCGGTCAGCGTCCTGACGGGCACCTCGGCGCCCAGGAGGGACTCGCGGAGCGTCACGGGCAGCTCGCGGGTGAGCGTCGCGCCGTCCCGATGGAAGACCGAATGCGGGGCGACCCGCGCGATGAGCACGAGGTCGCGGGCACGGGCGCCTTCTCCGCCGCCGCGACCGCGCAGCCGGATCCTGCTCCCGGTCTCGACTCCGGCAGGGATCTTGACCTCCAGCCGCTTGCCGTCCACGTCGACCAGGCGGGTGACCCCGTGGAAGGCATCCTCGAGGCTCAGGTCCACATGCGCCTCGACGGGGGGCGGGGCCGCCGCGTGGCTGCGCGTGCGCGACCCCCCGCCGGCAGCGACCCCGTCGCCACGGGCCGC
>JADGQH010000313.1 GCA_017881985.1 Chloroflexota bacterium
GAGCTGTTCGGTGGGTCGTGTCCCTTCTGGGCATGCATGCCGTCCAAGACCCTCCTGCACGCGGCGGCGGTCCACGCCGGCGGCGGGGACTACGACTGGGCACGCGCCTCCGGCCGCCGCGACTACATGATCAGCCGCGAGGGGACCGACTTCCCGAGCGACGCCAGCCACGTGTCCGGGCTCGAGGGAGCGGGCGCGGTCACGATCCGCGGAACCGCCCGGATCACCGGCGCGGGCCGCGTCGTCGTCACGCATGACGGCTCGGAGCACGAGCTGCGCGCCCGCCACATCGTCATCGCGGTTGGATCGAACGCCACCGTCCCGGCCCTCGAGGGTCTCGACGCGATCACGCCCTGGACCAACCGCGAGGCAACCAGCACGCGCGAGCTGCCCGCGAGCCTGGTGATCCTGGGCGGCGGGCCGACCGGGGTGGAGCTGGCACAGGTGTTCGCTCGCTATGGCGTGCCGACCGCCCTCGTCGCGTCGCAGCCGCGCATCAACCCGAAGGGCCATCCCCGCAACTCGGCGGCGCTCGAGGCGACCCTTCGCGCCGATGGCGTGGAGATCCGGACCGGCGTCCGCGCCATCCGGGTGCGGGCGCGGGCCGCGTCATCGGGCGCGCACGTGATCGACCTCGCCGACGGCACCACCGTCGAGGGCCACGAGGTCCTCCTCGCGGTCGGGCGGACGCTGCCGCTCGCGGGCCTCGGCCTCGAGACGCTCGGCATCGACGTATCCCGCGGCGCCCTGACGGTGGGACCCGACCTCCGGATCGCTCCGGGCGTCTTCGTGGCGGGCGATCCCGCGGGCCCCGAGATGCACACGCACATCTCCCACTACCAGGGCGAGATGGCGGTGCGGATCGCCCTCGGCGACGACGTCCGCCCGGACTACCGGGCGATCCCCAACGCGGTCTACACGGATCCCGAGGTCGCCGGCGTCGGCCAGTCTCTCGAGGAGGCGCTCGCGGCCGGGCATGACGCGTTCGAGGAGGTGACCGACCTCGCGACGACGGCGAAGGGCTACGTCGCCGAGGCGAGCGGCCACGTGACGATCGTGGTGGATCGCCCGACGCGCACCCTCATCGGCGCCTTCATCGCGGGTCCGGCAGCGTCCGAGGTGATCCACGAGGCCGTGCTTGCCATCAAGACGCGGACCACCCTCGACGTCCTCGCCGACACGATTCACGCGTTCCCGACCACGGCCCGCGCGATGGGCGGGCTCTTCGCCAAGGCGGTCGGCACCCTCGATACTGCACCGTGACCGCTCCGGGCCAGCGGGACGGAGAGGAGGTCCTGATCAGTTCCCACATCGCGCCGATCAGGATCCCGGACGAGTTCACCGTCTGGGCCGCCAGCGACGTGCATGGCCAGCTGCGCGCCGTCGATCGGCTGCTCCGCGCCGCCGGCCTGACCGATGGCGCGGACCGCTGGGTCGCGCCTCCCGCGACGGCCTTCGTGGTGACCGGGGACGTCGTGGACCGGGGCCCCGACTCGCTGCGGCTCGTCCGACGCCTTGCCTCGCTCCGGGCACAAGCGGGGGCCGCGGGCGGGCTCGTCGCGATCCTCGGGGGCAACCACGAGGCGCAGGTCCTCGGCGGGCTCGATGGCCAACCGCAGATCTTCCGGGCGTTGATGGCATTCGGCGGCGGGGCGACGCTGCTGTCCGCCGGCCTGCGCCCGGACGAGTGGGAGGGCCGCTCTCCCGCCGAGATCGCCGCTCGCGTGGACGAGCGTGCGCCCGACCTTCGGCCGACGCTCTGGACGTTCGCTCCGTATGCGCGCTGGGGAGACGTGCTGCTGGTGCACGGCGGTCCGGTGCCGAACCAGGAGCTGGACCGGTTCGAGCGGAGCGCCGACCGGTTGTGGATTCGCGACGGGTTCTTCGCCTCGCCGGATCGCTTCCCCGATGCCGCCGCGTGGGCGCCCTACCGGAAAGCCGGGATCGGCAGGGTCGTCTTCGGGCATACGCCGGTTGACGGGCCAGCGCTCTTCCATGCGGGCCATGCCCTCAACCTCGACACGTGGCGTGGCAGGCAGGTCACGCTGGCCCGGCTCGATCCGGGGCGCGAGCTGCGCGATGCCGTCTTCCTCTCCGAGCCGGCGGAGCCGCGCGCGATCGCCGATGCGCCGGTCTCGGCCGAGGAGATCCGTCGCTTCGACGCCGAGCTGCCCGCCGTGGTCGATGCGTGGGTCGCGGGCCGGTCGGATCTCGCCGTTCAGCCGGCCGGGCGGACCACCTCGTACGACTGACCTCGCGGTCGTAGCGCCGCCGTCGGGCGGGCCGCCGAGAAGCGACGCAGGCGCAGGGCGTTCGAGACGACGGTCACGGACGACAGGGCCATCGACGCGGCCGCGAAGATCGGGTCGAGCAGCATTCCCGTGAACGGGTACAGCACGCCCATCGCGATCGGGATCAGCAGGACGTTGTAGGCGAACGCCCAGAACAGGTTCTGGCGGATGTTGCGCATCGTGGCCCGCGAGAGCGTGATCGCCGTGACGAGGCCCCGCAGGTCGCCCGACATGAGCGTCACGCCGGCCGACTCCATCGCGACGTCGGTCCCCGTGCCCATCGCCACCCCGACGTCCGCGGATGCCAGCGCCGGGGCATCGTTGACGCCGTCGCCGACCATCGCGACGATCTTCCCCTCGGCCTGGAGCGCCTTCACCGCGGCCGCCTTGCCGTCCGGCCGGACGTCGGCAAGCACGCGGTCGATGCCCGCGGAGCGGGCGATTGCCTCGGCCGTCCTGCGGTTGTCGCCGGTCAGCATCGCGACGACGATTCCCAGCCGTCGCAGCTCGGCCATCGCTTCGATCGACCCAGCCTTGAGCGTGTCAGCGATGGCGATGACCGCCGCCGCCCGTCCGTCGATCGCGGCGAAGACCGGGGTCTTGCCGTCGGCGGCGAGGGCATCCGCCCTCGCGACGAGCGCCGAGACGTCGACCCCTTCGGTCTCGAGGTATCCCGGGCGGCCGACGAGGACGCGTCGTCCACCGACCGTGGCCGCCACGCCGCCGCCTGCCGTGGCGAGGAAGTCGGCGGCGACCGGCACGTCGAGCGCCCGGGTTACGGTGGCCTCCCGCACGATCGCATCGGCCAGGGGATGCTCGGACCCGCGCTCGGCGGCTGCGACGAGGGCAAGGAGCTCGTCCTCGACCGGCGCGCCCGGCGCGCGGACCACGTCGGTCACCCGCGGCTTGCCCTCGGTGAGCGTGCCCGTCTTGTCGAGAACGATGGCCCTGACCGAGCCGAGGCGCTCGAGCGCCTCGGCGTTGCGGAACAGGACGCCGGCCTCGGCGCCCTTGCCCGTCCCGACCATGATTGAGGTTGGCGTGGCGAGGCCGAGCGCGCACGGACAGGCGATGATCAGGACCGCGACGGTGTTGAGCAGCGCCAGGTTGAACGCGGGCGCGGGGCCGAAGGCGAACCAGGTGACGAACGTGAACGCCGCGAGGCCGAGGACCGC
>JADGQH010000314.1 GCA_017881985.1 Chloroflexota bacterium
TCTCCACCTGCACCGACGCCAGCTCGACTACTGGGTCGTGGCAGACGGCCGCGCCTGGGTCGCCCTCGTCGACGCGCGGCCGCTGCTCGACGGCAGCGGTGAACGGCCGATCGTCGAGACGCGCGAGCTGGCGGCCGACGCCACGGTCACCATCCCGGCCGGGGTGGCCCACGGCTTCCTCGCGCTCGAGGCGCTCACGCTCGTCTACCTGGTGACCGCCGAATACGACGATACCGACGAGCTCGGCTTCGCCTGGGACGACCCGCTCGCCGCCGTTCCGTGGCCCGTCGTGCCAGGCCAGGCGGATGGCCGCCCGATCCTGTCCGGGCGCGACCGTTCGAACCCGTCGCTGGCCCATCTCGTGGAGCGCCTGCGCTCGGAGTGACGCCGCCCGACGACGAGCGCCTCCGCTCGGACGGACGCCGCCCACCGCGCACCGGATGGTGCGCACCGCGCGCCGGACGGCGTGCACTGCGCACCGCAGCGCCGCGGACCGCACCGCACCGCACCGGCCTGCACTCGGGTCGCCTCGATTTCGTGGCGACCGGTAGCCCGATGGTCGGGGGCGCTCGCGCCGACCGGGCGATTGAGGTGGCCTCGCTCGACGGCCAAGGTAGTCCTGCTTCCCACGAGACAGGAGTGCCTCTCCGTGCGCCGACTGGTTCCCGTCCTTATCGCCGGCCTGCTGGCCGTCTCCGGCGTCGTCGCGCCCTCCCCCGGCGCGCGGACCGCGGCTGCCGCCTCCGCCGACCCGAAGATCGTCCTGATCGTCGGCGCCACCGAGTCGACGACGTCCTCCTACCGGGCGTACATGGACACGGTCTACGCGACCGCGACGCAGTACTCATCGAACGTGGTGAAGGTGTACAGCCCGAACGCGACGTGGTCGGCCGTGAAGGCCGCGATGCAGGGCGCGAGCATCGTCGTCTACATGGGCCACGGCAACGGCTATCCCAGCCCATACCTCTCGACGCTCTGGCCCGATCGACAGGACGGCCTCGGGCTCAACGCCGCCGCCGGCCAGGGCGACAGCAACAACCGCTACTACGGTGAGTCGTACATCGGCGGCGAGGTGCGGCTCGCGCCCGGTGCGGTCGTGATCCTTGCGCACCTCTGCTACGCATCGGGCAACTCCGAGCCGGGCCAGACACCGCCCAGCCTGACGGTCGCAAAAGCGCGAATCGACAACTTCGCGGCCGGCTTCCTGCAGGCCGGCGCCCGCGCCGTGATCGCCGATGCCCATTCGGACACCGCGTGGTACGTAGGCCAGCTCTTCACGACGCACCAGACCGTCGATCAGCTCTTCCGAACGAAGCCATGGGCTGCCGGCAATACCTTCACGTTCGAGAGCAGCCGTACGCCCGGGCTCACGGCCTACTCGGATCCCGACGTCGCCGCGCCGCCCAGCGGGTTCTATCGCTCCATGGTCGCGCTGCCTGCCCTCCGCACCGACGACGTCACCGGCGCCCGGTTCGCGGGCGACGCCGTCGAAGCGGTCGCGCTGGTCGTGCCGGGTGCGGCCGAGGTCACCGGTGCCGGCGGCGTCGGCATCTACCCGGACCCGAACCTGGCGCCGGACCCGGCGACCGGCGCTGCCCCTGCGCTCCTGCCGGATGGCACGCACCTCCGCCTGCTCGCGTCCGTGTCAGCGCCGAGCGGCGCGCTCGCCTACCGGGTGGCCACGGTCGACGGGGCGCGGGCGGGCTACGTGGGCCCGGCAGGGCTCAGCCCGCGCGACGGAACGCCGCCCGCGATCCGCGACCTGGTCGTCGCCCCGGCCGCGTTCAACCCGACCCTCGGCGCGGGCGCGACGATCTCGGCAACCGCAAGCAAGGCCGTCGACTGGTCGGTCGCGATCCTCAGCCCCGCCGGCACCAGCGTCGCAACCTTCGCCGCTTCCGGTCCCACGCTGAGCAGCGCCTGGGGCGGCCGCGATGCGACCGGGCAGCCTGCCCCGGACGGCTCGTACACCGTGGTCGTCACGGCGGGCGATTCCTGGGGCAGTCCGCCGGCGACGGCGCGGGCCGGGCTGACACTGGACGCGACGCCACCCGTGCTCACGGCCAGCGGCATCCCGGGCGCGCCGATCCTGGTGACGCCGAACGGCGACGGCATCAACGACAGCGCGGGCGTTGCGTTCACGCTCTCGGAGCACGCGGCCGTCGCGGCCACGATCCGCGACGCAGCCGGCACGACGGTCCGCACCATCGCCTTCGCGGCGACGGCGGGACCGGGCGCGATCACCTGGGACGGCCGCGCCGACGCCGGGTCGCTCGTGCCGGACGGCCAGTACATCCTCGACGTCACGGCGAGCGACGCTGCCGGCGGCGCCAGCCCTAAGGTCACCGCGCCGGTCGTGGTCGCCACCGCCCGAAGCGGTGTGGCCGCGGCGCCGGCCTGGATCGCGCCTGCGGCGCGCGGGACGGACCCGCGGGTCTCGACCCTCACGTTCGCGCTCTCGCGCCCGGCCACCGTCACGTGGCAGGTCACGACGGCGGCCGGACTTCCCGTGCGGACGTGGTATACGGCGGCACCGCTCGACGCCGGCCCGCACGTCGTGCGCTGGGACGGCCGCACCGACACGGGCGCGCTGGCGCCGAGCGGGCGCTACCTCTCGCAGGTGACCGTTGCCGACGGAACGACGACCACCACCGAGCAGGCGTGGGTCTACAGCGGCGGGATCCGGATCCTGGCGTCCGACACGACCCCGGCCGCGGGCCAGACCGTCACGATCACGCTCGTCGCGGTCGAGGCGCTCCGTGCCAACCCCACCGTCTCGGTCGCCCAGCCCGGCCGGTCCCGCGTCACCTACCGGACCGTGAAGGTCGGAACCGCCACGTATCGCGTCACGGTCCGGTTCGCGGCTGGGCCGGCCGGCGCCGTGACCGTCCGCGTGTCGGGCGTCGACCGGTTCGGCCGGGCGGCGGGCGCGAGCATCGGCTACCGGCTGCACTGAGCCGCCCTGCGGGCGCCACGGGGCGCAATCCGACCGATCCACGGCAGGACCTTCGGTCGGTGTCGCTCGCGATCCGGCAGGGCGTACCATGACCGGAGCCATCGACGTGAAGGTCGTCTCCTGGGGCGGTGCCCTCCCTCCGGTCGACATCAGCGCCACCTCGCGCCGTCACGAGCGTCGTGCCGGCCCCGACGAGGATCGCTCGTGAACCGTGCACACCGCCCCGTCCGCTCGCTGTCGCGCCTCCGTGGCGCTGCGGTGGTGGTGGGCATGGCGATGCTGGCCTCGCTCGTCCCGCAGGCGGCCGCCGCCCGGTTCGGCGAGCAGCCCGCGCCCGCCCCGGCGATCGCGACGCGCGACGCGGCCCCGACGATCGCGACGCGCGACGCGGCCCCGGCGGCGCCCGATCTCAGCCAGTACGTCACGACGCCCGGCCAGGGCCCGAGCGAGATGTACCTCGATGCCCAGGAGCATGCCGGGGACCGGACGGCATTCG
>JADGQH010000008.1 GCA_017881985.1 Chloroflexota bacterium
AGGCATACGGCCCGGTCCCGGTGAACGTGTAGGTGAGGCTCTTGGTCGTCCCCGGGGTGATGTCGGCGACCTCGGGCGTGGTCGGCAGATCGTTGAAGACGTCCTGCATCGGCCCGACCTTGAACTCGTGGGTGGCCTGGCCGGCGTTGCTGATTCGGAAGGTGATCGTCTCGCCCTGTTGGACCGAGACCACGTTCGGGTTGAAAAGGAGCAGGTCGGTCGCCGCGATCGAGATGACGCGCGGCTTCGCCTTGGTACCCGCGATGAAGCCGGGCTCACCCGGATCCGGGGGTCCGGGCGGCCGCGGCGACGGGCTTGGCCCCGCGACCGGTGATCCAGAAGGAGCCACGCTCGGGCTCGGCGCCGGTGTCGCACCAGGCGATGCGCTCGGCGACGCAGCGGCACTCGGCGCCACGGAGGCACTCGGCGCCGCCGGGGCACTCGGCGCCGCGGACGGCGCAGCCGAGGCGGGGACGCCGGCCACCTGGCTCGGCGCGGCCGGGAACGACCAGTTCGGCGCGCTCCCGCTCGTGCAGGCCGCGAGCGTGACGGCCAGGACGACGGCGCCAAGGCGGAGACGCTGCGGCCCGACGCGACCTCCCATCGTGGTTCTTTCCTCCCGGTGACGCGGTTGTGTCGTAAGGGTGGATCATCTCGCCCGCGTCAAGATCGCGGTCGCGTGGCCGCATACCGCGCGCAAGCCAGCCTGGCACGAGGCCTCCGCCGACGGGGCGGGGTGCAAGTTGGACGACGCGGGGAGGCTTCGGTTCGACGATTGACCCGGATGAGGCGCGAGGCGCGACGCGGCTGCCGGCGGGCGCGCGGCGGGCTTCTTCGCGCTGGCCTGGCACGGGCGTCGCAGCGGCCGCCGGGGTTCCGGGGCGGCCGCTGCCCGGGGCTCCGGCCGGTCATGACGGCCCGTAATGACACGACGGATCGGCGGCGCGACACTCCATCAACCCAACGGGACCGCGGCGGTCCCCGCGACGAATCGAATCTCCCTCCCTCCTGCCCCGGTGTCGCCGAATCTCCCTCCGACACCGGGGCAGGCGCTTGTCCATCGGGATCAGCCGGGTGCTGACGCGAGGCGGCGACGCAGCTCGGGCAGCGGGGCAGCTCGAGGCGGTAACGCAGCTCGGGCCGGCGATTCGGTGTCCCCGGGCCGGGGACATCGGGATTCGCTCGCGGCACGCGTAGGCCCTCTGGCGGCGTCGCGGAGACGAAGGGACCATCGCCGGGCAGCCCGCCGAGGTGGAAGGATCCGGGTGCGCGTCCCGCCGCCCACCACCGTCCATTCTGCCCGGCGCCGGGTCGTCGCCGCGGCCTGCCGAGAGGTCCACGTCCGATGTTTCGCCGGCTCTGCTCAGGTGTCACGGTCGCGTTGCTGGTCCTCACGGCGTGTGCCGGTGGGGCAAGCACGGCGCCGACCGTCGCACCCAGCACGCCCCCGCCCGCGACGCCCGCTCCGACCCCGCTCGTGACCCCGGTGGCAACCGCAACGCTCGAACCGACGCCGATCCCGTCCGTGGCCGCTGACACCATCACCACGTCGATCGCCGACGTCGCCGGCTCGGACGAGCTCTTCGCGGAGGTCCCGGCCAGGTGGATCACCATCACGGCTCGCGACATCGCGAACGAGTCGTCCCTCGCCACCTGGCGGGCGGCTCATCCGGAGGTATCCGCGGACTCGGCCACGACCGTGGCCGACGACATGTCGACCGGGGGCGTCTCACTCTTCGCCTTCGATGCCGAGAACGCCGTGAACGGCTTCACGCCGAACCTCAACGTCACGTGGGTGGACGCGCCCGTGAGCGGAATCGAGGCGTGGGTCGCAGGCCAGGCCGCGTCCATCACGAAGGAGTACGGCCTCGCGTCGGCGCTCGTCTACAAGCCCTGGACGCCGGACGGGCCGGGGGCCGTCGGCGGGTTCGTCGGTGCGTACCGCTACACGATGAAAGGTTCCGCGCTGGCGGGTAGCCAGATGATCGTCCCGATGCCGGACGGCCGCGCCGCGGTCCTCACGTTCACCTGCCGGGACAACCAGACCGACCTCTTCAGCCCGGTCCTCGAGGCGCTCTTCACATCCCTATCCGCCCGATCCTGAACGAGCCGCCGCGCAGGCACCGACGGCGCGGCGGCCTACCCGGCAGCGGCGGGCGATCCGTCGAGGAGCCCGATCGCCTCGAGCGCGGTGCGCAGCGGCGCGGCACCGGTGAACTGCAGCCCCAGCATCCCCAGCCCGGCGGCGACCTCGACATTCCGGGGTGCGTCGTCGATGAAGACGGCGGTGCGCGGGTCCAGCCGGTAGCGATCGAAGAGGACCCGGTAGAGGCGAGGGTCCGGCTTGGAGACGCGCTCCTCCCCGGAGATGACGATCCCCTCGAACAGCCCCAGGAACGGGAAGCGCGCCCGGGCGATCGGGAACGTCTCCGCGGACCAGTTGCTGAGCGCGTAGAGCGGCACGGCTCGTTCATGCAGCTCCTCGAGAAGCGCCACCGTTCCCGCGATCTGCTCGCCGAGGGTCTCCGGCCAGCGTTCGTGGAACGCCACGATTCGCTCGCGCTCCGAGGGGAAGTCCTGCACCAGCAGGGCCACCCCTTCGACAAACGGCCGGCCCGCGTCCTGGCGCGCATTCCACTCCGGCGTGCAGACAGTGGCGAGGAAGGTCTCCATCGCGGCGTCGTCCCCGCCGAACATCGTCCGATACAGGAGCCGCGGATCCCAGTCGATCAGGACGCCGCCCAGGTCGAAGACGACGACGGAGCGACGCTCCTGCGCGCGAACCTCCGGGTGCCGATCCATCCACGCATTGTGGCGCGGCCGCCGTCCGATCGTGCCGGGTGTCCGAATCGGGCCGGCGTCCGGTCGGGCGGGGCATCGCCGCGCCGGCACGCCCGGTCGAACGGCCGCAGGTCGCGGCCCGACGCCCGCGGCTGGCCGCCGGGAGCCCCCGGATCGCCCGCCGGGCCACCCGGGCAGATTCGCCCCCGGGGTTCTACCCTGAGCGCGATGCCCCGAGTTCGCCCACGCTCCCGCCGCCTCTCGCTGGCCGCGCTCGTGGCCTGCCTGTCGCTGGGTGCCACGATGGTCGCGGGCGGCGTCGCCGTGGGCGCGGAGCCCGTGTCGGGCACCACGCTCGGACCAGCCGCCGGTGCGTCCGCGCACCCGTCGCCGCGCGAGATCCTGCGCGAGCCGCTCTGGCAGCTCGCATCCGGGCGAATCTCCACCGCCGAGCGGAGCCGGCTCGTCGCGGGGCTCGTGACCGACGATCGGTCAGGCGACCCCGCGGTCGCGGTGGCGATCGAGCTCGACTCCACCATGGCAAGCTCGACGCTCGACGCCCTGACGAGTGCCGGCGCCCGCGTCGTGAACCGCGCGGGCCGAACCGTCGAGGCGTACGTCGCGACGGACCGCCTGGCGACGCTCGCGGGCGTCGACACCGTCCGGGCGATCCGCCCGATCCGGCGGCGTCCGGCGACGGGGACGGTCAGCCCGGTCGTGGCGCTCCACGGGTCGACTGCGTGGCAGGCCGCGGGCCTGACGGGGACCGGGGTGAAGGTCGGGATCATCGACGGCGGCTTCGCCGGGATCGCGTCGCGGCTCGGGAGCGACGTGCCGGCGGTGGTCCATGCGCACTGCTACACGGGGGTGGGATCCTTCACCTCGAACCTGGCCGACTGCGCCAACGGCGAGACACACGGGACCGCCGTGGCCGAGGCGATCTTCGACATGGCGCCCGAGATCGACCTGTACGTGGCGGACCCGATCTCGTCGCTCGACGAGCAGCGGGCCGTTGCCTGGATGACCGGCAACGGCGTCCGGATCGTCAACGCGTCGTTCTTCTCCGGCCTCATCTTCGAGGGACCGGGTGACGGCACCTCGCCGTACGGCGATTCGCTCTACGGGCTGGTGGACCGGGCCGTGGCGGCCGGTGCGCTCTGGGTGAACGCGGCGGGCAACGCGGGCGATTCCGGGTGGACCGGCGCCTGGAGCGACACGAATAGCAACGGCCTGCTCGAGTTCGCCCCCGGCGTCGAGACGGACAGCATGACCCTGGCCGCCGGCGCCGACGTGACGCTGGCGATCCGGTGGGCGGATCCATGGGGTGCCTCGGCGAACAACTACGACCTCGAGCTCTATTCCGGGTCGACCCTGGTCGCCTCGTCGAGGGACGTCCAGGCCGGCGCCGGCGATCCATTCGAGGTCGTCGAGTACCAGGCCCCCCGGGCTGGCACGTACGACATCAGGATCCGGCGCGTCGCCGGCGCCCCGACGTCCCGGATGCAGCTCCTCGTTGGCACGGGCGAGGATGTCAAGCTGACGCAGCAGGTCGCCGAGGGCACCCTCCCCACCCCGGCCGACAGCGCGAACCCCGGAATGCTCGCGGTTGGTGCGGTGAACCTGGACCGACCGACCGTCATCGAGTCCTACAGCTCGCGTGGCCCGACGCTCGACGGGCGAATCAAACCCGACCTCGTCGCGGCCGACTGTGCCCCCACCGCCACCGACAACCCGTTTTGCGGGACGAGCGAGGCGGCGCCCTTCGTCACCGGCGCCGCAGCCCAGGTTCTCCAGGCGCGCCCGACGTTGACCCCGGCCCAGCTGGCCGACTGGCTCCGCTCCCATGCGTTCCCCCTCGGCGGCTCTGTCCCGAACTCGACCTTCGGCGCGGGCCGGCTGGACCTCGGCCCGCTCCCCTTCTCTCCGGCTGCGGCACTCGCGTTCGCCACGCCGCCGACCGGCGCGGTCGCCGGCGCGCCGCTCACCGGCCAGCCCGCCGTGCAGCTCGTCGACGCCGACGGTCTCGTCGTCGGGCTTGGCCCCGGGAGCACTGCCAGCGTGGCAATCTCGCTGGGGAGCAACCCGACCGGCGCAACGCTTGCCTGCCCCGACGGGCTCACCCGGGCGGCGGTCGGCGGCGTCGCCGCCTTCGTCGGCTGCTCGATCGATCGCGCCGGCAGCGGCTACGTGATCCGGGCGGACGCGAGCGGACTGCCGCCGGCCTCGTCCGCACCGTTCGACATCCTCGACCCCGGTTCGGCCCTGCCGCTGACGCTGGCCGCCCAACAGGGCACGATCACGCTCGGCGCGACGGCGGCGCTGACCGCGAGCTTCGCTCCCGCCCCGGTCACGGGGGGCCAGTCGCTCGCGGTCGAACGGTCGGTCGACGGCCTCCACTGGACCTCATCGGGGAGCCTCCCGACGGATGCGACCGGTGGGCTCGTCGTGAGCGCCGCGCCGACCGTGACCGGCTGGTACCGCGTCCGCTTCGAGGGCGGCCCGGCCCTCGCGGCCGCCACCAGCTATCCCGTGCGGGTCATCGTCCGGCAGTCGATCGCGCTCACCGCATCGATCCGTCCGGCGCAGACGATCGCCCGCGGGAGCGCCGTGACCTTCACCTCGACCGTCCGGCCTGCCGCTTCGGGGCTCCCGAGATCCACCGTGACCTACGTCGTCTACCGCCGGATCGGGACGGTCTGGGTCCTCTATCGCCGCGTGTCGGTGGTCACCGACACGACCGGGAGGGCCCGGCTGGCCTGGCGATTCAGCCTCCCGGGATCCTGGTACGTGCGCTCGTCGGCCGGCGCCACCACCTCCAACGGCGCGAGCGCGTGGAGCGTGGTCGCCCGATACGGCGTTCGATAGCCGAGCCGCGCCTGTCGGCGCCGACGCTATCCTCGACGCGATGACTGATCGACATTTCGCCCGATGGATGCGCAACGTGGATGCCGCGCTCCTGCTCGAGAGCTTCTTCATCGCCGCGGTTGTCTCGTTCCTCGCGATCCGGGCCTTCCTCGCCGTCACCGGCTATCCGCAGCTCGGTGCGAGCGGGATCCACATCGCCCACCTCCTGTGGGGCGGCCTGCTGATGCTCGCCGCGCTCATGCTCCTGCTGGCGTACCTCGACCGGTCGGCCCAGCACGTCGCGGCGGTCGTGGCCGGCCTGGGCTTCGGCACGTTCGTGGACGAGATCGGCAAGTTCGTGACCGCCGACAACGACTACTTCTTCCGGCCCGCGGTGGCGGTGATCTACGTGACCTTCGTGGCGACCTTCCTCGCGACCCGGACGCTGATCGGGCGCCGAACGCTGCGTCCGAACGAGGCGCTGGCGAATGCGCTCGCCCTGCTGGGGAGCACCCTCGACCGGCCGATCGAGCCCGACGACCGGGCTCGCATCCACCGGCTCCTGCGCCAGGCCGACCCGGAATCCGAGCTGACCGTGCTCCTCCGGCGGTACGTCGCCGGGCTTCCCGGAATCCCGGACACGGAATCGCGGATCGAACGGATTCGCCGCGGGCTCGGCGACGCCTACCGGGGTGTCATGGCGAACCCCTGGTCCGAGCGAGCGCTCGTCGTCGGCGTGATCGCCTACACGGCGTTCGCGGTCATCGGGGTGCTCGTGGTCACCAGTGAAGCGCCCGCGCTGGGTGCGCCGGAGACGTCAGCCGCAGCGAGGGCGGCCCAGCTCGTCTCGACGCTCGCGGGCGCCGTCCTCGTCGCGCGGGGCATCCTGAGCCTCCACGCGTCGCACGCGGACGCCTACCGGTGGCTGATGCGCGGAGTCCTGGTCTGGATCCTGATCACCCAGGTGTTCGTCTTCTACAGCTCGCAGCTCGCGGGCCTCGGCGGGCTCGCCGTCGACCTGGTGGCCTACGGAAGCCTCCGGTTCGCGCTTGCGCGCGAGGTCAGTGAAACGGTGGCGCGGGCCGGGTAGGCGTTCGGGCCCGGCCGCTCGCGCCTCCGGGCTGCGGGCTCCCCACCGTCAGCCGCCATCCGGCCGACGGTCACGCTCGTTCAGCCGTTGAGCGCGGTGGTCCTGTAGGCGATCCCCGGGAGCGTCGCCAGCTGCCACGCGGCGGCAAAGCCCAGCACGTGGATCAGGCCGTGCAAGGCGAAGAAGACCGCCGCAGCGCGCCTGAAGATCACGTTCACCGAGTGCTCCTCACCGTTCCGGCGCCTGCCCGTCCACCATGCGGCGGGCGCGCTGCGCGCTCACGCTCCCGCGGCGTTCGATTCGGCCTTGAGGACCGCGGCAATCCCTCCTGCCCACTCACGCACGTCCGCCCAGGACCGGAAGTCGCCGTCCTGCGCCCGGACGGCCTTGAGGATGACCTTCTCGCCGAGCCCGAGCACGGCCTTGTCCACCTTTCCGGCGAAGAGCCGGTGGCCGCGCGCGTGGGTCGCCTCGATGATCTCGGCGATGTCGGCCGGGTCCTCCTCGGGCTTCGGCGGCTCCCCGATCGGCCCGCTCGAGAAGAGCCAGACCGGCCGCGACGCGAGGGCAGCCGAATGGCGCTCGACGAGGTTCTTCGCCGTGTCCATCCAGTGTCCAACGTAGATGCCGCTGCCAAGAATCACCGCGTCGTATCCGTCGAGCGTCGTGACGGCATCGGGGGTCAGGACGACGGCCTCCAGGCCGGCCTCCGTGAGCGTCTCGCCGATCGCGCTGGCGATCTCGGCGGTCGCGCCGTGCCTGGAGGCGGCGCTGACAAGCACCTTCATGGTTCGTCCCTCGCTGATTGCCCGTTCCCACCGCACGCGGCGAGCGCGCGGATTCCGCATGGACTGTCACGTATATCGTGCACCGTCCGGTGCAGCGTGCACCGTCCGGTGCAGCGTGCCCCCGTGCGGGGTGCACCTACGCACCGTAGGGCGGCGATCCTGCATGGCGGAGGGCCGAACGTCCCGAAGAGGGCCGCCGGTCGGGACGGCCGAACCGGCGTCCCGGCCGGCGGGAGCTCGACGCTCTACGCCGACGTCGTGGCCCCTGGCGTAGGTTCCGGTGCCGCGGCTCCACCGCCACGGGCGCTCAGGACCTGGTAGAGGATGATCGCGGTGAGGGTCGCGGTGCCGATCCCGCCCATCTCGAAGTCACCGATCTTCACCGTGAAGTTGCCCGCACCCATGGTCAGCGCCGCGGCGACCGTGATGAGGTTGCGGCTGCTGCTGAAGTCGACCTTGTTCTCGCCCCAGATCCGGGCACCGGTCGCGGCGATGAGGCCGAACAGCACGATCGCGAGTCCGCCGAGGACGGCCCACGGGATCGTCCCAATCAAGGCGCCGAACTTCGGCGAGAAGCTGAGCGTGATCGCGACGATCGCCGCGATCACGAAGATGAGCGTCGAGTAGATCTTCGTGACGGCCATCACGCCGATGTTCTCGGCGTACGTGGTGACCCCGGTCCCGCCCCCGAAGCCCGCGACCATCGTCGCGATGCCGTCACCGAGGAATGCCCGCCCGAGGTATGGGTCGAGGTTCCGGCCCGTCATGGCCCCGACCGCCTTGACGTGGCCCAGGTTCTCGGCCACCAGCACGAGCGCGACCGGCGCGATCAGCGTGATCGCGTTGATCGAGAATGACGGTGCGGTGAAGTTGGGCATCCCGATCCAGGCGGCCTCCCCCAGCTTGGTGAAGTCGATCGCCGGGCCCATGCCCATCCCGTTCGCCAGCACGAGGTAGGCGACGTAGCCGATGACGCCGCCGAGGAGGATCGGCAGCCTGCGCAGGATGCCGGGCGCGTAGACGGCGACGGCGGCGACGCTCAGGACGGTGAAGAGGCCGATGAGCTGGTTGAACGACGTGGTGGCGGCATCCTTGCCGGCCAGGTCGCTGATGGCGACCGGGGCGAGGTTGAGGCCGATGACCGCCACGACCGCTCCAGTCACCACGGGCGGCATCAGCCGCTCGATCCAGCGGTACCCCAC
This sequence comes from Chloroflexota bacterium, assembly GCA_017881985.1. Lineage (GTDB taxonomy): Bacteria > Chloroflexota > Limnocylindria > Limnocylindrales > CSP1-4 > CTSoil-043. Next base: position 8,706 of record JADGQH010000008.1, read on the forward strand.
GGCCATCACGACCACCCCGACCCCCGCGTAGAGGGCGCCCGCCGCGATGATGCCGCCGAGCGCAACAGCGAAGTTCGGCGTGCCGCCCGAGCCGAACCCGCTCGCGGCGTTGACGACGGCGATGAAGGCGAAGCTGGAGCCGAGGTAGCTGGGCACGCGCCCGCCCACGACCACGAAGAAGATGAGCGTCCCGATGCCCGAGAACAGGATCGCCGTGTTCGGGTCGAAGCCCATGAGGATCGGGCCGAGGACAGTCGCGCCGAACATGGCGAAGATGTGCTGGAGCCCCACCGCGATCGTCTGCCCCCACGGCAGCCGTTCGTCCGGGGCAATGATGCCCTCGCGCTTCAGGGTCCAGTGAAAGGGGCGGCTCCGTTCGCCAGCATCCATCCGCGGCCTCCAGGGCAGGGCAACCCAGGGCCCGGGCACCGGGCCATGCAGGGTCTGTTCGGGGGTGGGACGCGCCGGTGTCAAGAATCGCATGTCGGGCCAACGATTTCTTGGTCCTCCTGCACGCGTCGGCGCGCGCCGTATGCTTCCGCGCATGGTCCTGCTCGAGATCGAGAACGCCGGCGACCTGGTCGCGCCGGTGGTCATTGCCGCCCTCGACGGGTGGGTCGACGCCGGCGGGGCTGCGACGGCCGCGGCCGGCCACGTCGCCGCCGGCGGTGCGCGTGTCGCGACGTTCGACGACGATCGCCTGTACGACTACCGCGCGCGGAGGCCGACGCTCGACATCGTGGACGGCCGGCCGGCAACCCTCGAGTGGCCCGAGCTGACCATCCGCCGGACGAAGATCGGCGAGCAGGATGTGCTGGTCCTCACCGGGCCGGAGCCCGACTTCCTCTGGCGCGAGCTGTCGGCGTCCGCGGTCGAGCTTGCCCGGCGCCTGGGCGTCGCCGAGTGGATCAGCCTTGGCGCCATCCCGGCGGCCGTGCCGCATACGCGCGACGTCCCGATCCTGGGAACGGAGTCAGCGCCCGGCCTCCTCCGCGCGAACGTGACGCCCGGTCCCGACGGCATCCTGCGCGTGCCGGCAGCGGCGATCTCCGTCCTGGACCATGCGATCGCGCGGGCCGGCATCCCGGCCGTCGGGTACTTCGCGCAGGTGCCTCACTACGTGACCGGGGCCTATGTTCCCGCCGCGGTCGAGCTGCTCCGGGTGCTGAGCCGTCACCTGGGCCACGAGGTGGCCCCGGGCGCCCTCCGGGACGAATCTCGCCAGGTGCTGGAACGCCTGGACGTGGCGACGGCCGCCGACGAGGGAACGCGCGCCTACGTCGAGCGACTCGAGGCGACCGTCGACGAGGCGCGGCGCCCGTCCGGTGACGACCTCATCTCCGAGATCGAGCGCTTCCTCCGCGAGAGCGGCCCGGATGGCGGGCAGGAGAGGGGCGGCCGGAGCGCCTGAGCCCCGGCCATGGACGGCGTCAGCTTCCCGCAGCGCCCTTGATCAGAGGGAGCGCCGCCGCGATCGGAACCGCGAACCCGACCCCCTGCGAATTGCTGGCGCTCGCCGTGACGATCCCGACGACCTTCCCGGCGGCGTCGAGGAGTGGCCCACCGCTGTTGCCCGGGTTGATCGCCGCGTCCGTCTGGATCAGGCCGGTCAGGTGGATCGTCCGCCGCGAGACGCCGTCGCTCACGTCGATCGTCCGGCCGAGACCCGACACGATCCCCTGCGTGATCGTGTCGGAGAAGGTGCCGAGCGGGCTGCCGATCGCGATCGCGACCTCGCCGACCGTGAGCGCGGCGGAGTCCCCGAGCGCAAGCGGGGTCAGACCCGTGGCGGAGACCCGTACCAGGGCAAGGTCGAGCTGCCGGTCGGCCGCGACGACCGTCGCGGCGAGCTGGCGGCCGCCGTCGAAGATCACGCTGATGGTGGTCGCCCCGTTGATCACGTGGTTGTTCGTGAGGATGAGCCCGTCCGCGGAGATGACGAATCCGGAGCCGCTCCCGGTCGAGCCCGCGCTGCCGGTGAACGGATCGAAGACGCCCGCCTGCTCCGTGGCGATCGTCACCACCGACGCCGCCGCGTCCGCGGCAACGCGCGTCGCAACGGCCACGCCGCCGGCTGCGGTGAGCGACCCCTGGGCCGGCGTCGACGTGGCAGGGGTGGCGGCTGGTGCGGCCGTCGGGGACGGTACAGCGGCCGTGCCCGCGGTTCCGAGCTGGAGCGCCGCGAACGTCATCCCCGACGAAAGCACCGCCGACAGGACGGCCGCCATCACCACCAGGCGCGCCCCACCGGCGCGTGCCGGCCGCCCAGGTCCTCTCGGCGGCCCGTACGCCGGCTCGACCGCGGTCGGCGCCCACGCGCCGACGTTCCCCATCCCGGGGCCTGCCGGGGCGCCCGCAATCGGCGCCCATTCGTCATGACGCGCCGGCGCGGCACCATACGTTGGCTCGGCGACCTGTGCCGCCCCGGCCAGGAACGCAGGTTCGGCAGCGGCGGCCGGCTCGGCGACGTAGGTCGGCACGGGAGCGAACGCGGGTACCGCAACGTACGCCGGGTCGGCGTGGTGCTCGGGTTCCGCGGCGGATGCAGGCTCGGGAACACCCGCCGGATCTGCGATACGTGCGGGTTCGGGGACGTGTGCCGCCGCCGATTCCGGCTCCGGCTGGGTGAAAGTCGGCTGGTCCATGCGGGGCTCCTGTCCGGGCGACGCGGGGGCGGTCCTCCGCATCCCGACGACGTTGTATACCCAATCGCTGAATAGCGCCTGAACCCGGCCGTGGCGTCGACCTCCGGCACCGGCGAGCGGCGTCAGGGACTGGTCAGCCATGCCTCGCGGAGCGCCGCGTTCGCCAGGCCAGGGGTCCCCTCGAACCCGATCGTCCACATCCCGGTCCCCAGGAGGCCGAGCGCGCGGAATCGATCCCACTTCGCCGCAAGGGCTCGCGGGCCGTCGAGGTAGAGCTGGACCCACGTCCCGTTCTCGCGCCAGGCCGCCCACGTCACGCGCTGGACCGGATCCCAGTGGGACGCCACCGTGGCGAGGATCGAGAGGCCGTTCGCGAGCTGGATGTCGCTCCCCTGCCCGACGGTCGGTGCATTCAGCGCGCCGGTCGCCGTGGGCCAGAGATGCCCGTAGTACGGGACGCCCACGATCAGGCGCTCGGCAGGGACGCCATCCGTGCGAAGCTTCGCGATCGTGTCCGCCACGTCGTAGCCCGCCCCGCCGAGGGGCGCGTTGGAGCCGGCTCGCTTCGACCACCACCCGGCGTAGTGGTACCCCATCAGGTAGATCGCATCGGCCGCGCCGGGTGCCACCAACCCGCGCACGTCGTAGGACGAGTAATAGCCCGTGATGGCCACCGTGAGCTGCAGGCCGGAACCGGCCGCATCGAGCGCGGTCCGGAGGCGTCGCACGAAAGACGTGAAGGCGCCGGCCTGGCCCACCGGCACGGGCTCGAGGTCGACGTTGACGCCGTCGACTCCGCGGCGAATCACCTCGGCCGCGATCTCCCGGGCGAGCCGTTGCTGGTGCGCCGAGCTTCCGAGGAGCGCGCTGGTGACGGCCGTCTCGTCCGGCGACCACGAGAACCGCGAGATCGCCACGACGACCCTGGTCCCGGCGGCGTGCGCCCGGTCGCGCACCGCGTCGAAGACCGATCCGTTCCAGGCCCGCCAGCGGGTGTCGTGCAGGAGCGCGCCGTCCGCCCCGGCCTGGAGGCTGAAGAAGACGAGCGTGGAGACGGCCGAGAAGTCCAGGGTGTCGCGAGCGTAGGCCAGCTCGGGGATCGTGGCGAACGCCATCACCTCGCCGCGCATCCCCTTCGCCGCGAACCCGAACTTCACCGGATCGTGCGGCGGGACGGCCACCGGGCCTGGGGGCGACGCCACCGGCGGCCCGCCCGGGCCTGCCGGGGCCGGCGTCGCGGTCGCGCTCGGGGTCGGTGCCTCGACCGGCGTGCTCGGGGATGCGCTCGGAGAGAGGGACGGGAGCGTCGAGGCAGGCGCCGCGGACTGGATCGCCGCGACCGGCGACGGACTCCCGACGCTCGGCCCGGACGCCGGGCCCGACGGGGTCGTGAGCGCTGCCACCCCGACCCCGACGAGCAGCGCCGCCAGCCCGAGCGGCACGAGCACGAGGAGCGGGCGAGCCCTCGGGGCTCGCACCGGCCGCGCTACGACCCGCCTCGGCGTGCGCGGCGGCCCACGATCGCCCCCAGGAGCAGGAGGAGGCCAAGCAGCGCGACCGTCGCGGTCGCGACGATGCCGTCGCGGACGGGCCCGCGCGCCCATGCCTCGTCACGGGCGAGCGAGGGCGCGTCTGCCGATCCCCGGGACCCGGCGACCGTCGGCAGCAGCGGGACCGAATCCCATCCCGCCTGCGGCGCGGCAGCCGTCGGGCCGGTGCCGTGGCCCGCGGTGACCTCGCCGGCGGGCGGCGCCGGCACGGCAGCGGCCGATGGCGCCGGAACGCCGCCCGGCGTGACGGGCGTGATCGGCGTGACGGGCGTGACGGGCGTGACGGGCGTGATGGGCACCCCGCCGCGATCGTCCCCGGCCGGCGCGACGGCGGGCGGTGTCGGCGCGACGATCGAGCCGGGTTCGGGCACGGTTGACGTCGCCCCGTCGGGCGGCAGGCCGGGGTTCGGCGACGCGATCCCCAGCAGCTGCGGGACCGTCACGAACGTGAATCCGCGGGCCCGGTAGCTGTCGATCAGGGCCGGGAGGATGCGGGGCGTGACCGACGGGCCCGCGTGGAGGAGGACGATGGAGCCGGGCCGCCCGGCGCTCGCGTTCGCGAGGACGCTCGCATCCGTGGCCCGCAGGCTCGCGTCGGCGCCCGTCACGTCCCACAGCACGATCGTGGGGAAGCCGGCCGCGGCAGCGGCGGCATCCGAGGCCGCGTCGTGGTAGCCGTACGGCGGCCGGAAGACGGGGATCATCGGCCGGCCGGTGGCCGCAAGCACGAGGCGCGCGTTGCGGACAAGGTCGGCCTCGACCTGGCCGGGCGGCCGGTTTCGCACATCCTCGTGGAGCACCGTGTGATTCCCGATCGGGTAGCCCGCCTCGGCGATCGACCGCCAGAGCTTCGGGTCCCATCGAAGGTAGGCGCCGTTGACGAAGAAGGTGGCGGCGACGCCGGCCCGCGTCAGCTCCCCGAAGATCTGGCGCACGTTCGCGGGGGCGTACCCGTCGTCGAAGGTGAGGGCCACGACCCGGTCGGTCCGCGGGCCGTGGAAGACCACGACAGGCGGCTGCGCGGTGCCGAGGCGCGCAGGCGAGGCGGCTGGCCTCGCCGGGCCGCCGGATTGGCTCACCAACGGGGCCGGAATGACATCCAGGTTGTGCGGATCGGCGGCCCACGCGGCGCCGGGGAACAGGGCGAGCGACGCGAGGAGCGGCGCGACGAGCGCGGCGCGACGGAGCAGCGCGGTCGTGCCTGTATGCGCGGGAGAACCGGGGGCCATCCGGCAACGATAGCGGGCCACGGCCCGTTCGCCCATGGCCGAGCGGTACCGAAATGGATCCGCCATCTGTCGTCTCGGGGCCGCCCGTCGCCAGCGCCCGGCCGGTGCAGAACGAGGGTCAGGTGATCGGCGTCGTCCCCGCCACCGGTTCTGGCGCATGCGCCTCCCCCGGGGCGACCTGCCGCATGTCGAACGCGGACAGCTCCGGGAATGCGCGGATGATGGCGACGAGCCCAATCAGGCAGAGGAACCCCCCGCTGACGACGGAGAGCTGTGCCCCCGCCACGGAGGCAACCGCGCTCGCCTCCATGTCCCCGAGGCGCGGACCCCCGGTCACGACCAGGATGTGGATCGAGGTCACCCGGCCCCGGAGCTCGTCGGGGGTGAGCAGCTGCACGATCGCACTTCGGAGGACCGCCGTGATCACGTCGGCCGCGCCGGCGGCCGCCAGGAAGACCAGCGCGAGTGGGAAGCTGAACGTGCACAGCCCGAACGCGGTGATCGCCAGGCCCCATCCCGCGGACGCCCAGAGGACCGCGCGCCCGGTCCTCCGGACGCGCCCGACCCACCCGGTCAGCAGCGCCCCGACGAGCGCTCCGGCCGCCGGGGCGGCGGCCAGCAGGCCGAGCCCGGCCGGGCCGACGTGGAAGACACCGAGGGCCAGGACCGGGAACAGCGCGGTCGGCATCCCGAAGACCATCGCGTTGAGGTCCACCACGAACGTGCCCAGGATCGCGCGGCGGCGGCGTGCGAAGCGCAGGCCTTCCGCGATCGCAGCGAGGCTTGGCCGGACCGCTCCATGGGCCGGCGGGATCGGCGCGATGACGAGGAGCGCCGCGATCGCGGCGCCGAATGTGATCGCGTCGAACACGTAGCCGGCCGCGATGCCGAGGGTGGCGATGACCAGCCCGCCGATCGCCGGGCCGACGACACCAGCCGCCTGGAAGTTGAGCTGGCCCAGCGCGAGGGCCGCCGGCAGCCGCTCCCGCGGCACGAGCCGCGGCACCGCCGACGACCGCGCCGGCTGGTCGATCGCGCCGAGGCCGGCGGCGACGAACGCGACCGCGTAGATCGCCAGGACCGGGGGAGCCGGCAGCAGTGCGAGCCCTGCGAGCGTCGCGCTCACGACCGCCAGCCCGGCCTGGGTCGCGAGCAGCAGCCGGCGACGATCGACGGCGTCCGCGACAACGCCCCCGCCGAGCGAGAAGGCCATGATCGGCACGACCTGGACGAGGGCGAGGGCACCGATCGCCAGCGGGGTTCCGGTCAGGACGTACAGCTGGTACGGCAGGACGATCGCCGTGACCTGGCGGCCGAGCCCACTGACCACCTGGCCGATCCAGAGCATCCGGAAATCCCGGTCGCGCCGGAGCGGCTCCACGTCGACGATGAGCCCCCGCAGCCGGTCACGACGTCGGACGGGCTCGGTCGGCTGCGGCATCGCGACATGATCCCACCCGGGACGGCACGAAGCCCGGCCTCGCGGCCGGGCTTCGTCGAGTGGCTCGATGCCGGCGGATGCGCCGGCTGGGGCGGACCGGGTGGCGCGACCCGCCCGGTTGGCGGTGGGTTACTTGTCGTTCTCGGCCGCGTTGACCAGGACCGCCTGCGCCGCCGCCAGCCGCGCCACGGGGACGCGGAACGGGGAGCAGGAGACGTAGTTGAGGCCGATGGTCTCGCACTTGTGGATCGAGGCGGGATCGCCGCCGTGCTCGCCGCAGATGCCCACCTTGAGGTCGGGCCGGGTCGAACGACCCTTCTCGACGGCCATCCGCATCTCGTCGGCGATCACCACGTCCAGTGTCTGGAATGGGTTCTCGGGGAGGATCTTGTCCTCGACGTACTTGAGGAGGAAGCCCCCCTCGGCGTCGTCGCGGCTGTAGCCGAACGTCATCTGCGTGAGGTCGTTCGTGCCGAAGCTGAAGAACTCCGCGTGCTTGGCGATCTCGTCCGCGACCCAGCAGGCCCGCGGGATCTCGATCATCGTGCCGAACTTGAAGTTGATCGCCTCGCCGGCGGCGGCGACCACGGCCTCCGCCTCCGCGTCGAGGAGCGCTCGCGTCGCGATCAGCTCGTTCACGTGACCGACGAGCGGGATCATGATCTCCGGTCGGGGATCCTTGCCGGCCCGCTTCACCGCCACGGCGGCGTTGAGGATGGCGCGGGTCTGGATCTTCACGAAGTCGGGGATCATCAGCCCGAGACGGCAGCCGCGCAGGCCCAGCATCGGGTTCTGCTCGTGCATCGACTTGATGGTCGCGAGCAGCTCCTTGTCCTCGTCGGTTGCCGCGTCACCGGCCTTCGTCACCTTGACGAGCTGGTCCTCGAGGTTCGGGAGGAACTCGTGGAGGGGCGGGTCGATCAGGCGGATGACGACCGGCAGGCCGCTCATCGCCGCGAGGATCCCCTCGAAGTCGCCCTGCTGGAGCACCTCGAGCTTCCCCATGGCCGCGTCGAACTCGGCCACCACGGCCTGCTCGTCCGCGTCCAGGGCGTCGCCCGCGGCGACCTTCAGCTTTGCCCGCGTCGCCGCATTCGCGACGAGGATGGCGCCGCGGACGATCTCCAGGCGCTCACCCTCGCGGAACATGTGCTCGGTCCGGCAGAGGCCGATCCCCTGGGCGCCGTACGAGCGGGCCTGGGCGGCCTCCTCGGGCTTGTCGGCGTTGGTCCAGATCTGGAGCCGACGGATCTCGTCGGCCCAGCCGAGGACGCGCTGGAGCTCCGGCTGGTCCTCGAACCGGGCGGAGACGGTCGGCAGCGCGCCCACGAAGACCTCGCCGGTGGAGCCGTCGACGCTGACCCAGTCGCCCTCGGCGAAGCTGAGCCCGCTGTCCGTGCTGTGCGCCGTCTTCGTCGCATACTCGACGACCAGCTCGGCGCACCCGGCCACGCAGGGCTTGCCGATCTGGCGGGCGACCACGGCCGCGTGCGACGTGGCGCCGCCGCGCGCGGTGAGGATGCCCTGCGCCACGGCCATCCCGTGGAAGTCGTCCGGCGACGTCTCGACGCGGACCAGGACGACCTTCTCGCCGCGCCCGACCCACTCCACCGCGACGTCCGCGTTGAAGACGGCCCGCCCGACGGCGGCGCCCGGCGAGGCATTCAGGCCCTTGGCGATTCGCTTGGCGACCTTGCGGGCGACCGGGTCGAACTGGTCGCGAAGGAGCTGGTCGACCTGGGCCGGCTCGATCCGGGCGACCGCCTCGGCCTTGGTGATGACGCCGTCGTCGACCATGTCGCAGGCGATCTTCACGGCGGCCGCAGCGGTCCGCTTCGCGTCGCGCGTCTGGAGCATGTAGAGGCGGCCGCGCTCGATGGTGAACTCGAGGTCCTGCACGTTCCGGTAGTGCAGCTCCAGCTGGTTCGCGATCCGCTGGAACTCCGCGTAGGCCTCGGGCATCTCGTCGGCGAGATGGCTGATCTTCTGGGGCGTCCGGATGCCGGCCACCACGTCCTCGCCCTGGGCGTTGACGAGGTACTCCCCGTAGAGCTCCTTCTCCCCGGTGTTCGGGTCGCGCGTGAACGCGACGCCGGTCCCCGAGTCGTCGCCCATGTTGCCGAACACCATCGTCACGACGTTGACGGCAGTGCCGAGGTCGTGGGCAATCTTCTGGCTGTTGCGGTAGTCGTTGGCGCGCTTGCCGAACCACGAGGCGAAGACGGCCTTGATGGCCAGGTCCAGCTGCTCGTTCGGGTCGCTCGGGAAGTCGCGGCCGGTCGCGTCGCGGACGATCGCCTTGAACTCGGTCACGAGCTCGCGCAGGTCGGAGGCGACCAGGTCGGTGTCCGCGGCCGCGCCACGGGCCGTCTTCTTCGCCTGGATGGCGTGCTCGAACAGCTCGCCGTCGACGTCGAGGACGATCCGGCCGAACATCTGGATGAAGCGCCGGTAGGCGTCCCAGCCGAAGCGCTCGTTGCCCGTCAGCGCCACGAGGCCGGTCAGCGTCTCCTCGTTGAGGCCCAGGTTGAGGACGGTGTCCATCATGCCCGGCATCGAGAACTTCGCGCCCGAGCGGACGGAGACGAGAAGCGGGTTCTTCGGATCGCCGAAGCCCTTGCCGGTGCTGGCCTCCACGGCCTTCACGGCCTCGAGGACGTCATCCCAGAGCCCGGCCGGCAGCTGCTTGCCGGCGGCGAAGTAGTCGTTGCAGGCCTCGGTCGTGATCGTGAATCCCGGCGGCGTCGGAAGGCCCGCGTTCGTCATCTCGGCGAGCCCGGCGCCCTTGCCGCCCAGGAGATCCTTCATCCTGCCGTGGCCTTCGGCCCGGCCGTCGCCCCAGGCATAGATGTAGCGCTTGGCGGCGACGTGAGCGCGCGTGGCAGACTCCGGCATTGAGCGATACCTCCGGTGGTGGACACGGCGCGGCGCGCGAGACGGCGTGCCGCGGGGATGACCAAGTCAAGCTGACCGAGCGATTGTACCGCCGGGCGCCGCCGCTCCCGACCCGCGTCCGGCCCGTAGGGGCGGGTCCAATGGCCCGCTCGTGGCCACCGGCCGGCAACGACCCGCCGAGGCGGGCCCGGCGAAGCATGCCCGGCTCCGGCTACACTCGCGTCCGGCCAACGCGAATCACCGCCGCCAGGAGGCCCCGCGAGGAATGAGCCATCACGTCGAGGACACCCGTGTCATCGCCGAGGACGCGCCCCAGTACAACGCCACGCTGGTCCGCCGCGAGGATCACTCGGCCGAGCTGGCGAGCTTCTGGGTGCGGCTCGACGGCGACGCGATCCCGTTCGAGGCCGGCCAGTACATGACGGCCGGCGTCTTCGCCGACGGCAAGCTCTGGCAGCGCCCGTACTCCGTCGCCTCGGCGCCGGCCGTCGCGGGGACGGAAGGCTACGAGCTCTACGTGCGCCTCGTGCCGGTCATCCGGTTCACGACGCTCCTCTGGCGTCTCCGGGAAGGGGCGCGGATGCGGCTGATCGGGCCGAAGGGCCGCTTCATGCTCGAGCCCGACGACCACCGGACCCACCTGTACGTCTCCACCGGGACCGGGATCGCGCCGTTCCTGGCCATGATCCGCCAGACCCAGCTGGCGGGGAGCCCGCGCAAGACCGTCGTCCTGCATGGCGTCTCGTTCGCCGAGGAGCTGGGCTATCGCGAGATCCTGGAGAGCCTGGAGCGCGACGCCACCTACCCGCTCCGTTACGTCCCCACGGTGTCGCGGCCGCTGGACCCGCGGAACGCCGCCTGGGCGGGCCGGACCGGGCGCGTCGAGGCCGTGGTCGGCGACGTCTGCCACGACCTGCGCCTGTCCGCGGACCGGACGGTCGTCTACATCTGCGGCAACCCCGAGATGATCCTCAACGTCGAAGGCGCGCTGATGGGGCGCGGCTTCCCGGAGTTCCACGTCAAGAAGGAGCTCTACTGGCCGAAGGGCAAGGCGCCCGGCGAGGTGGCGGCGGCCACAGGAAGCTGACCGGCCCCGCCGCGGGGGCTGCCGCGGGCACCCCGGCAGTGGGCTCCGTCGTGGCCCGGCAGGCAGGGCCGCTGCGGTCCTATCGGTCGAGCCAGGCAATCCAGGCGTCGAGCCCCTCGCCGGTCGTCGCCGAGACGTCCAGGATCGGGACCCGCGGATTGAGCAGGCGCACGTCCGCCTCGAAGCTCCGCCGATCGAAGGACAAGTGCGGCATCAGGTCGATCTTGTTGAGCAGGATGAGGTCGGCAGCCTCGACAAGGTAGGGATGCTTGGCCGCCTTGTCGTCGCCCTCGGTCAGGCTGAAGAGGCCGACCTTGGCCGACTGTCCGAGGTCGAAGCCCACCGGACAGATCAGGTTCCCGACGTTCTCGATGAAGAGCAGGTCCACCTGACCCAGCTCGATCTGGGCGAGCGCGTCGCGGACCTGGCTCGCCTCCAGGTGACACCCCTGGCCCGTCGAGATCTGGATCACCTTGTCGCACCAGCGTGCCAGCCGGTCGCCGTCTCGCCGCGTCGCGAGGTCGCCGACGAGGACGGCAGGGTGACGACGGCCCTCGAGCGCGCGCAGCGTCGCCTCGAGGAGCGCCGTCTTGCCGCTGCCGGGCGCCCCGATCAGGTCGATCGAGAAGATGCCTCGACGCTGCAGCTCGGCGCGGTTGGCGGCGGCCACCTCATCGTTCGCCTCCAGGACGCGCTCCACGAGCGGGATCCGGGTCGTCTGCGCAGCCTCCGCCATGTCAGGACTCCTCCTCGATCGTGAGCGCGACGAGATCAAGCTCGTCACCGGCGGTCGGCACGGGTGACGGATCGCCGCATTCGCAGGCGACGAACGGGACCGGGCTCGGCCACGTGCGCCCGCACGTGGAGCAGGTGATGGTCCACGGCCGCAGGTCGACGTTCAGGGTCGCGCCCGCGATCGGCGTTCCGTGGGTCACGGCCTCCCAGGACATCCTGAGCGCCTCGGGCTCCAGCCCACGCAGCGCGCCGACCGTGATGTCGACCTCGGTCACGCGCCCCGCAGCGGGCGCGTGACGCTGCACCTGGGCCGCGAGGGCCTCGGCGATCGAGAACTCATGCACGCGAAGCATCGTAGCGCGCGAGGGCCGAAAGGCCGGCGAACGGGCCCCGACGGGTCCGGGAGCACGAGGCTCGTTGCCCGGGACGACTCGGCACGTCCATGTCGGGCCGTTGTGCCTGTGCCGAAGGGCCGATCTACAAGCGGCCAATCATGTGCCGATCGATACCCTGTGTCTTGGAACAGCACAGCAGTCCAAACGGTCGAATGGACCGTGGACGCAGGAGCGGGCGGAGCGGGGCCGCCTCGGGACTGGACGGGAATGGCACGCATCCTTCTCGTGGATGACGACGCGGGGGTCGTCGCGCGGAACGCAGCCGCGCTGGAAGCGGACGGGCACGCCGTTTCGACGGCAGCCACCACCGCCCAGGGGCTCGACGCCGTGCGTCACGAGGCGCCCGACCTCGTGGTGCTCGAGGCGATGCTCGACGGCGCGATGGCCGGGTTCGACCTGGCGCGCACGCTCGCCCGCGAGTTCCCCGCGCTGCCCCTGATCATGCTCAGCCGGGTGGACGAGGTGATCTCCGATCGGGAGCTCGCGACGCAGGATCGGGATGACGGGTGGATGCCTGTCCAGCGATTCATGGAGAAGCCGGTCTCGCCCGAGGTTCTCGTGTACGAAGTCGATCACCTGCTCCCCGTGGCGCACGGGCGATGAGCCCGCTGATCGTCTTCCTGGTCGTCTTCCCGCTCGCCGTGAGCGGCGTGCTCCTCGCGGTGACGAAGGGCGCAATCCGGAATGCCATCGTGGTCGTCGCCTGCGGCGTGGTCGCCGCTGGAGCGGTTGTGACGGTCTTCACGTTCGGCAACGGGGATGCGGTCTTCTTCGGCCTGCCCGGTGGCCTGACCCCCGGGCACGCGATCCTGGTCATGGAGGCCATGATCGCCATCTTCATCGTGGTGGTGAGCCTCCAGAACAGGCGGGTCCTGGCGCCGATCATGGCCCTCGCCCAGCTGGGGATCGCCCTCTACCTGGACCTGGGCGGCCACCTGCCGGATCCCGACCCGCAGCGGCTCTTCTGGTTCGACCGGCTCACGATGGTGATGGTGCTCGTGATCGGGATCATCGGGCCCCTCATCTGCATCCACGCCCTCGGCTACATGCGCGACTACCAGCGCTCGAACCCGCAGATCGGCGGCCGGCGCACCTCGTTCTTCTTCCTGCTCTTCCTGTTCCTCGCGTCGATGTTCGGGCTCGTGGTGTCCAACGACCTGCCGATGCTGCACGTCTTCTGGGAGATCACGACGCTCTGCTCCTTCCTCCTGATCGGCTACACGCGAACGAAGGAGACGGTCGGCTACGCCTTCGACGCGCTCAACATGAACCTGCTCGGCGGGCTGGGCTTCTCGGTCGCCATCCTGCTGTTGGCCGGCCAGCCCGACGGCCTCGACCTGGCGAAGCTGACTGCCGGCCCGGCCGCCGCAGCGCTCCTTCCCGCGATCGCGCTCATCTCGCTGGCGGGGATCACGAAGAGCGCCCAGATGCCGTTCTCGTCCTGGCTGCTGGGCGCGATGTACGCCCCATCCCCGACCTCCGCGCTGCTCCACTCGAGCACGATGGTCAAGGCGGGCGTCTTCCTCCTGCTGCGGCTCTCGCCGGCGATGGCCGGCTCCGCGGTCGGGACGCTGGTGGCGTTCGTCGGGCTGCTGACGTTCCTGTTCGTCTCGCTCGTCGCGGTGACCGAGCAGAACACGAAGAAGGTGCTCGCCTACTCGACGATCGGCAGCCTGGGCCTGATCGTCGGCTGCGCGGGGATCGGCACGCCCGAGCTCGTCTGGGTGGGCGTGATGATCGTGATCTTCCACGCGGTCGCCAAGGCGCTCCTCTTCCTCGTGGTCGGCACGCTGGAGAACCGGCTCTACACGAAGGACATGGAGAACTTCGACACGCTCCTGAGCCGGATGCCGCGGGTCAGCGTCCTCGCCCTGACGGGGATCGCCGGGATGTTCATCGCGCCGTTCGGCATCGTGGTGGCCAAGTGGACCGCGATCCGCGCGTTCCTCGACGTCCCCGGCTTCGCCGGCGCCGCGTTCCTGATCATCATGGCCTTCGGGAGCTCGCTCACGATCTTCTACTGGGGCAAGCTCCTCATCAAGGTGCTCTCGATGCGCAGCATCGAGCCGTACGAGCGCTCGGTCGAGGCGCGGGTGACCCGCTACGAGTGGTTCGCCGAGGTCGTCCTCGCCGTCGGCGTGATCGGCATTGCAGCCGGGCTTGGCCTGATCTCCGAGCACGTCGTGGGCCCGTACGCGCTGACCGCCTTCTCGGCTGCTCCCGTGGTCTTCCTCCACCTCGACCCGGCGATGGTCGTGGTGATGCTGGTCGCCGTGCTCTTCCTGCCGGCGCTCGCCCTCTGGTCCTCGCGCCGGTCGGGCTACGACCAGGCGGACTTCTACACGAGCGGACGCAGCGCGAACGCCGGCCACCTGATGGGCGCGGCGCTCGGTGGGACGCGGACCGTGACCCTGCGCAACTACTACCTCGACGGCGTCATCGACGGGGCGCTCGTGTTCCGGGCCGGCACGCTGGTGTGCGGCGTCGTCCTGGCCACCGCGGGCCTCGTCGCGCTGGTGGTGGCCCGATGAACCCGATCGTGTGGGGCTTCGTGTTCGTCGTCGTCGCGCCGCTGTTCGGCGGCCTCCTCGCCGGGGTCGACCGGATCGTCAGCGCCCGGATGCAGGGCCGCGTGGGTCCGCCGCTCCTCCAGCCCTTCTACGACGTGGGCAAGCTCTTCCAGAAGGAGGCGCGGCAGGTCAATCCGATCGTGGAGCCGCTGCTCCTGGGCCACCTGGGATTCATGGCCGCGGCAGGGGCGATGGCCGTCGGCGGCACCGACCTCATCTTCACCGCGTTCGTGTTCGCCCTCGCGGCCCTCTGCCTCGTCCTTGCGGCAGGCTCGGTCAACTCGCCCTACAGCTTCGCCGGGGCGGAGCGCGAGCTGGTGGTCCTGCTGGCATCCGAGCCGTTCTTCATCCTCATGCTGGCGGCCATCTGCAAGGTGACCGGGGAGAGCACGTTCGGGGGTGTCCTCGCCTCGCCCGTGCTGGTCGCGCTGCAGCTGCCCGGCGTGGTCCTCGCCTTCCTGTTCGTGGCCACGATCAAGCTCCGCAAGTCGCCCTTCGACATCTCGACCTCCCATCACCCGCACCAGGAGCTGGTGAGCGGGCTGACCTCGGACATGTCGGGGCGCCTGCTCGCCTACGTCGAGCTGGCCCACTGGTACGAGTCGGCGCTGCTGTGCGCCTTCGTCGTGCTCTTCTTCAACTGGAGCGTGCCGCTCGGGCTGCTCGCCTTCGCGATCGCCTACGGCCTGGAGGTCCTGGTCGACAACTCGACCTCGCGGGCGAAGTGGCAGCTGGTCCTGCGATCGACGTGGGTCGTCACCCTGCTGCTCACCGGCGGCAACGTGCTCGCGCTCTTCCTCGTGGGCAGGTGAGTCCGATGTCCCTCTTCAAGCGCTCACCCTGGATCCTCCACTACGACGGGTCGAGCTGCAACGGCTGCGACATCGAGGTCCTCGCGTGCCTCACCCCGCTCTACGACGTCGAGCGGTTCGGGGTCGTGAACACCGGCAACCCGAAGCACGCCGACATCCTGCTGGTGACCGGCAGCGTCAACGAGCGGAACATCGAGATCATCCAGAACCTCCACCGCCAGATGCCCGACCCGAAGGTCGTCGTCGCGGTGGGGGCCTGCGCCTGCTCGGGCGGCATCTTCGCCCGCGCCTACAACATCCAGGGCGGCATCGACCAGGTCGTGCCGGTGGACGTCTACGTCCCCGGCTGCGCCGCCCGCCCAGAGAGCATCATCGACGGCGTGGTCCAGGGCATCGCGGCGCTCGAGCAGAAGCGAAGGCGGACCGCGTGATGGACTCCCAGGCATTCCTCGACCG